>JACCYY010000353.1 GCA_013696235.1 Sporichthyaceae bacterium
CACGTAGCCTCCGCGGGGTACCTGCACGAGCACGGGGCCGCTGCGGAGTCCCGCGCGCACGACCTCGAGCGCACCGGAGGGCAGCCGCCCCAGCCAGGCCGGGTCCGCGCCGTCGGACCCGGTGACCGGCGCGTGCACGAGCGGCGCGAGGCGGCGCACCGTCGTCCGGGTCGCGGCCACCGGCCGAGCCCAGCCCTGGCGGACCAGGTCGACGGCCTCGGCGGTCACCGCGAGGCCACCGAGGATCGCGGCGGCTCGTTCGGCGTGGGAGCGCAGCAGCAGGACGTCGCGCACGTGCGGGTACGGCGCGCGTGGTTCCTTGTGGAGATCGTCACCGTCGTCCCAGAGGACGACGAGCCCGAGATCGTGGACTGGGGCGAACGCCGCAGCGCGGGTTCCGATCACGACGCGGGCCGAACCGCGCCGCACTGCCAGCCACCGCCGGTACCGCTCGGCCGGGCCGAGATCGGCGGTGAGCCGAAGGGCCGAGCCGGGGCCGAGCACCGTGTCCACCGCGTCGGCCACGAGGTCGACGTCGCGGCCGTCCGCCACGACGACCAGCGCGCCCCGGTTGCTCGCGGCGCACGCCTGGACCGCCAGGGCAAGGTCACGAGGCCACCGAGGCCAGACCCCGGTGCGCGGTTCCGGGCCCGGCAGCGCCGTCCAGACCGCGTGCGGCGCACCACCGTCCGCGATCGCCGCAAGCAGCTCGGGACCTTGCGCGTACGCCCCCCACGAGCCAGCCTGCGGGTGTGGCGAGGGCGAGGGCGTCATTGGCTCCGCTGATCTGGCCGGCGACTCGACCTCGACCCGGGCGTGGCGCGGCGGCACCGCGAGGCGGAGCACGTCGGCGAGCGTGCCGGCGTAGCGGTCGGCCACAGCGCGAGCCAGCGCGGCGACCTCCGGGCTCAGCACCGGCTCGGCCGAGACGACCCGGCGCAGCGGTGCCAACCGGCCGGGGTGCTCCGAGCCGGCCAATCGTTCGAGCACGAAACCGCCGACGTCGCGCCCGGCGAACCGGACCTTGACCCGGGCTCCGGGGACCGCCTGGTCCGCCGACGCCTGCGGCACCAGGTAGTCGAACGGTCGGTCGAGGTGAGCCAGCTGCACGTCCAAGGCGACCCGGGCGACCGGTCGCTCGGTGGCGACGACGAGGGGAGGTCGCACTCGCGCGGTTCGGACCGTCGATCTCAGCAGCGCGAGCTGGTCGGACCCCGGGCCCGCACGTTCCTCCCCCACGCCGCCATCCCACCAGACGCGTCCCCCGGAACCGGCCGTCGTCCACATCGCCCGGCCGTACGGGCCAAGAGCCCGTCAGAGACTGAGCTCAGCTGTCGATCTCCACCCGGCCCTCGGCCGCCCACTGGGTGTGGAATGCACCGTCGCGGTCGATGCGCTGGTAGGTGTGCGCGCCGAAGAGGTCACGCATGCCCTGGATCAGCGCCGCCGGCGACCGCTCGCGGCGCAGCCCGTCGTAGTAGGCGAGCGCGGAGCCGAACCCAGGGGCGGGCACGCCGGCCCGGGCGGCACCGGCCACGATCCGGCGCCAGCCGTCCTGGCCGTCCGCGATGGCGTCCCGGAAGTACGGCGCGAGCACGAGCGAGGGCAGGTCCGGGTCGTCCTCGTACGCCTCGCGGATTCGGTCGAGGAACCGCGCCCGGATGATGCAACCGCCGCGCCAGATGGTGGCCATGGCGCCGAGGTCGATCTCCCAGTCGTACTGGGCCGCGCCGGCCCGGATCATGTCGAAACCCTGTGCGTACGCCACGATCTTCGAGGCGTAGAGCGCGCGTCGCACGTCCTCGACGAACGCCTGACGGTCGGGCACCTCCCACTGCTCGTCGGTGCCAGGCAGTGCGGTCTTGGCCGGGTCGCGCTGCTCAAGATGGCCGGAGAGAGCTCGGGCGAACACAGCCTCGGCGATGCCGCTCACCGGTGTGCCGAGCTCGAGGGCGGTCTGGACGGTCCACCGGCCGGTGCCCTTCTGCTCGGCGGCGTCCTGCACGACGTCGACGAACGGACGGCCGGTCGACGCGTCGACGTGCCCGAGGACGTCCGCGGTGATCTCGATCAGAAAGGACTCGAGCTCCCCGCCGTTCCACGTGCGGAAGATCTCGGCGATCTCGGCCGGGTCGACCTCGAGCGCGCTGCGCAGGATGTCGTAGGACTCGGCGATCAGCTGCATGTCGGCGTACTCGATGCCGTTGTGCACCATCTTGACGAAGTGCCCGGCCCCGTCGGGGCCCACGTGGGTGGCGCACGGGGTGCCGTCCACCTGGGCCGCGATGTCCTCCACGATCGGCCCGAGGCGCTCGTAGGCGTGGTCCGAGCCGCCGACCATGATCGAGGGCCCGTTCAGCGCGCCCTCCTCGCCGCCGGAGACCCCCATGCCGACGAAGTGCAGGTCCTTCTCCTGCAGGGCCTGCCGTCGGCGCAGGGTGTCCTCGAAGTGCGCGTTGCCGGCGTCGACGACGATGTCGCCACCGTCGAGCAGGGGAACCAGCTCGTCGATGACCGCGTC
>JACCYY010000126.1 GCA_013696235.1 Sporichthyaceae bacterium
CCGGGCCCACAGTCCCATCGGGACCGCGCCCAGCCCGGCCACAGCGACGAAGCTGAGCCACCCGAGCAACGGGAACCCGGGCTCGGCGGCTGCGCTGGTTCCGGCTACCGGGGCATAGCCCGGCGCCGCGATCTTGATCGGCGCACTCCCGACGACTCCGAGCGTGCGCGTCCCGTTGCAGAGGTCGGCGACGAGCTGTCCCGGCTCGGTATCGGCCAGAGTGTCATCGGCGTCGCCATACCGGGCGAACACGACCAAGGTCTGGCCGCGGACGAACTCGAGTCCGCATGCCGCCTGCCCACCGCTCGCGGTGACCACGTCGGTATAGGTGTGGACGTCGCCCTTGAACACCTCGTCGACCACGAACGTCGCCGATGTGCTCCCGGTCAAGGTCTCGTCGACGCGGCCGACGAACACGGCGTCCGCGCGGCGAGCGTGCTCGGCGTCGGTCCCGCCGACGCACGAGCACGCAAGTGCCGGCGTCGCGGTGAGCGGCACCAGTCCGAGACCGAGGACAACGGTCGCGACCGCCGCGAGGAGTCGAGGGCGGCTACGGGTGGGTCGGGCCGGAGTCGTCATGCGTCGTTCGACGCCGCTCGGCGCCACGCGGTTCCAGTCGCTGACTCCTCGCAGCCGCCCCGACCTGGCGTGCAGCCGCGGGCGGTCGGAGTGGTCAGCGGCTCTGCAGGGCGTCCAGGGCGACGGCCATCGCAGCGGCGACGCGGAAGTCCAGGCGCTGGTCGGGCACCGTCACCGCGTAGCGGTCCCGGATCGCCTTCTGCCGCTCGCTGGTCATGACCACCTGGCCACCGGCTTTGTCCACGAAGTCGAAGTGGAACAGGAACGGAACCCACACCTCGCCGACGTAGGGGATGAAGCCCCAGATCCGGCGCAGGATCGCGATGCCCATCCGGCGCTCCTGGCCGAGCGCCTGCAACTCAGGTGCCTCGAGGTGCCAGGTCGAGCGCAGCAGGCTGGCACCGAACTCCTTCTTGAAGGAGCCGATCGCCCGGCCGGCCTCGTCGAAGACGTCGTTCTGCGCCCGGACGTCGAGGCCCTGGCGCGCCTTGAACGAGAACACCGGCCGGGTCTTCTCCTCGTCGGCGTAGAACGTCACCTCTTCCTTGAACTTCATCCGCTTCTGCTGCGCGAGAGCGAGCAGCGCGCCCTCGGTGCCATCCGGGTTGGCGCCGCGGATCTCGTACCGGTTCACCATGAGGGTGATCTTCTGCTTGACGAAGAACGCGGCGACGTGCACGGGTGCAGGTGGGAGGTCAGTCATGCCCGGCAGTCTCGCAGCGCAGCCCGTTCCGCCGCTATCGCCCACGATCCCTGGTGAGCTGCTTCCAGCGGGACAGCTGGGCCGCACGCAGCCGGGCGTCCTGGCGCAGCTCCGTGCGCAGCATCTCCCGCTGGAGCTTGCGCCAGCGGTCCAGCCGCCGCGGGTCCAGGTCGCCCGACGACATCGCCGCCTGCACCGCACAGCCGGGCTCCGTGTCGTGCCGGCAGTCGTTGAAACGGCACTCCAGCACCAGCTGCTCGAGGTCGTCGAAGACCCGTGCGATCCCGTCGGCCGCGGCGAACAGGCCGACCAGCCGGAGACCCGGGGTGTCGATGACGATCCCTCCGCCGGGCAGCTGGACGAGCTCGCGGTGCACCGTGGTGTGCCGACCCTTCCCGTCGCCGCGCAACGCACGCGTCGCCATCACGTCGACGCCGGCGAGGCAGTTGGTCAAGGAAGACTTGCCGGCGCCGGACGCGCCGAGCAGGGCGACGGTCTGACCCGGGCCGACGTACGCCCGCAGCCCGTCGATCCCGGCCCCGGTCCGGCAGCTGACGGCGTGCACGTCGACGCCCTCGGCTCCGCTGGCCACGTCGGCGGCGATGTCCTGCGCGTCGGGCACCAGGTCCGCCTTGGTCAGGACGGCTACCGGTCGGGCGCCGCTCTGCCAGGCGAGTGCCAGCAACCGCTCGACCCGGCCGAGGTCAGGTTCCGGGTGCAGCGGCTCGACGACCATCGCCACGTCGTGGTTCGCGGCCAGGACCTGTCCCTGCGAGCGCCCGGCGACACTGGCGCGGACCACTGCCGTTCGCCGTGGCAGCACCTGCTCCACGGTCAGCCGGTCGTCGCTCCAGCACCGGACGGCCACCCAGTCACCGACGCACGGCGTCGCCGTGGAATCCGTAGCGAGCGCCGCGAGCACCGTGGCCGAGGCGGTCGCTCGGAGGGGGCCGTCGTGGGTGAGCAGGTCGTAGCCGGATCGGTCGACCCGGGTGATGCGCGCCGGACGGTGACCAACCCGGTCGCGCGACGCCCAGGTGAGGTCGAGGCCAGCGTCCCAGCCGAGCGACGCCAGCAGCGGGAGAGCCAAGAAGCGAGCCTTTCCAGGAACCGAGGCGGACGCGGCGACGCTAGCCGTCCCGGTCGGGTGCAGCCACCGAGTTGTCGCCGAGGTCCGTGGCCTCGACGGTCCCACCGGCCCGCTCGACCGACAGCGCACTCGTCCCGGGTTGTACGTCCAGCAGGCCACGACGTGCTCGCTCGGCGCGCGCCCGGCGGGCCCGCCAGGTGGCCGGCGCCGGGAAGCGCTTGTCGATCTCGGCGTTCAGCGCCGCGCCGATCAGGACGGCGAGCGCGGTCACGTACAGCCAGAGCAGGACCGCGATCGGGGCGGTGAGCGGGCCGTAGAGGGACGATCCACCGATCGCCGCCTCGAGGGTCGCCCGGAGCGCGATCCCACCGAGGATCCAGATCAGCAGCGCGAGCGCGGCTCCCGGCAGGTCGGCCAGCCAGGCGGTGCGTACGGGGACGGACAGGTGGTACAGCGTGGTGAGGAAGGCGACCGAGACGAGGATGACCACCGGCCAGTAGAGCGCAGCGAGCACGGACAGGCTGTCCGGGATCAGGTCCGCGACCAGTCCCGGACCGGCCAGCACGAGCGGCAGGCCGATCACGCCCAGCACGAGCGCCACGACGTACAGCGTGAACGAGAGCGCCCGGGTCCGGATGATCCCGCGCCGGCCGCCAAGCCCGTACATGATCGTGATCGTGTCCACGTAGACGTTGAGCGCGCGCGACCCGGACCACAGTGCGATCAGGAAGCCGATCGAGATGATCTCCGAGCGGGCGTCCTGGACCTCGATCAGCGTCGGGATGACGGTGTCGCGGACGCTGTCGTCGGTGAACACGGTGCGGGACAGGTCGATGATCGTCGCCGTCACCCGATCGACCGTCTCCGGGCCGACCACGTCGGCGAAGTAGCCCAGCGACGCGATCAGACCCAGGACGAGCGGGGGCAGGGACAGCAGGGCGAAGAACGCTGCCTCGGCGGCCAGGCCGGTCACCCGGTAGCGCAGGCAGGTGTTGACGATGCCGATCACGATGTCCCAGAGCAGCCGGAGCACGCCCGGCCGAGCCTCGCGCGACACCTCGCCGGGCTGGCTGCTCGCGATCGGCTGCGCGTCGCTGGGCGGCCCGCCCGGGACGGGCGCCGCCGCCGCACTGGTGGCCATCTGACCTACGGTAGCCAGCGCGACGCCCGCAGGCCGGGCGACGCTAGATTGACGGCCGTACCGGGGAGGACTCATGACCGACGACACGATCGCAATGGCCGCCGGCCTGCAGCTCGACATCCCGCTCAGTGCGGCCGATCCCGAGGTCGCCCGGCTGGCAGCGGCGGAGGCCCAGCGCCAGCACGACACCATCCGCCTGATCGCGTCGGAGAACTACGTCTCCCGCGCGGTCCTCGAGGCCACGGGAACCGTGCTCACGAACAAGTACTCCGAGGGGTACGCGGGCAAGCGGTACTACGAGGGCCAGCAAATCATCGACCAGGTCGAGACGCTGGCGATCGACCGCGCCAAGGCGCTGTTCGGCGTCGACCACGCGAACGTGCAGCCGTACTCCGGGTCGCCGGCGAACCTCGCGGTCTACCTCGCGTTCCTCGACCCGGGCGACACCGTGATGGGCATGTCGCTTCCCGCCGGCGGGCACCTGACCCACGGCTGGTCGGTCT
>JACCYY010000148.1 GCA_013696235.1 Sporichthyaceae bacterium
TGCTGAGCATCGGCCACCACGCACCGACCGCGGCGTACTCGGTGACTGGCGATGAGACGCTGATTCCCGATCAGGGCGCACACGGTTCCCAGGTCGGCCACCGGCTCGACGCGAGTGCTGCAAGCCAATGGGGCCCAGAAGTCGCGGCCCTCGAGTGCGGCCCCGGCTGTTCGGACGGCCTCGTGAGGACCGGCGCATCCTGCTTGGTCGCACTGACCCTGCTGCTCTTCCTGGGTCGACCACGCCAACAAGCCCAACGTCACCACAGACCGACGCTCAAACCCCGACTCTCTCGGCTGATCGCTCTGCGGGCCCACCGGTCCGCCCCACGTCCGCCGTCTCTGGCGGCTCTCTGCATCCTCCGGATCTAGAACTCCCGACGACGTCCGCCGGCACCGGTCGCCTCAGCGCGACATGTCGTCGCCCGTTCCGCCGCGCCCGTTCCGCCGCGCCCGCGACGGCGCTGCGCGGCACCGCAGAAACCCTCAAACCAGTACGGAAGGACACCAGACATGAAACGCACATCGATCCACATCGTCGCGGCTCTCGCCGCCGCGCTCACGCTTGCCGCTTGCGGCGGGGACGAGGACACCGCCGGCACGGACACCGGCAGCTCATCGGATCCGGTGAGCATGGACGAGCACACCGTTGCCGACGTCACGTTCGCCCAGGGGATGATCCCCCACCACGCCCAGGCCGTTGAGATGAGTGATCTCGTCCTGGCCAAGGATGACATCGGCGACGGCGTCACGGCCTTGGCCGAGCAGATCAAGGCTGCCCAGCAGCCGGAGATCGATCAAATGACCGGCTGGATGGAGGCTTGGGGCGAGGACATGCCTGAGATGGGAGGGATGGACCACCCCATGAACGGCATGATGTCCCAGCAGGAGGTCGACGCCATCGGCGAGGCCTCTGGTCCTGAGTCGGCTCGCTTGTATCTCGAGTCGATGAAGACGCACCACGAGGGAGCGATCGCGATGGCCGAGACAGAGGTCGCCGAGGGCTCGAACCCGGAAGCGATCGCACTCGCCGAGACGATCATCACCACCCAGCGGGCCGAGATCACCGAGATCGAGGACCTGCTCGCGGCCATGTGAGGTGCTCTCGGCCGAGGCGTGGCGGGCACGCGAATCCGCCCGCCACGTCTTGGATCACGGCAGGCTCGCCGGTACCGTCCTGAGAGCAACCGATATCATCGGCAGATGCCGATGAAGCGCGTTGCCGCCGACCTCGATCTGGCGCGTGGAGTCGCCGCGGCAGTCGAGCCGGACCCGACCGCCGCCGTCTGTCTCTTCCGGAGCCTGGCCGACCCGGCTCGGTTGCGGATCTTGCGGCACCTCGCGCTCGGCGAGCACCGGGTCGTCGACCTGACCGCGCACCTCTCGTTGGCGCAGAGCACGGTGTCGCAACATCTTGCCTGCTTGCGCGACTGCGGCCTGGTGTCGTCGCGGGCCTACGGGCGGGCGTCGATGTTCTCGCTCGCAACTGCGCCGGAGCTGCTGGCGCTCTTCGCCGCGGCCGAGCGGCTGCTGGAGGTGACCGGTGACGCTGTGGAGCTCTGCCCGACCAGCGGTCGTCGGACAGCCACGGCCAGCCGGGAGTGACCATTGCAGCAAGCGGGGCACCTCTCGCCCAGGTCGGGCCGCCCCGAGCGGCGGCGCTGCGACGTCGGGTACGGCTCATCGTGGCCGCGACGATCAGCTACAACCTCGTCGAGGCGGTCGTCGCGGTCACAGCCGGCACGATCGCGTCGTCGTCGGCGCTGATCGGCTTCGGCCTGGACTCGACGGTCGAGGTCATCTCGGCTGCGGCCATCGCGTGGCAGTTCGCCGGGTCCGACCATGCCGCCCGTGAGCGCGTTGCGTTGCGGGTCGTGGCGGTCTCGTTCTTCGCGCTCGCCGCATACGTCACGGTGCAGGCGGTCCGAGCGCTGACCGCCTCGGCGACGGCAGACCACAGCTCGATCGGTATCACGCTCGCCGCGGTGAGTCTGGCCGTGATGCCGTTCCTGTCCTGGGC
>JACCYY010000162.1 GCA_013696235.1 Sporichthyaceae bacterium
CCGACCTCGTGCAGTACCTCAGACCACGGCAGCGCTACACCTACGTGTTCGACGGCAACTCCCAGGTGCTCGACCACCTCCTGGTCAGCCCCTCGCTCGCGCCGGCCGAGCCGATCGCGGGGGCGAAGCCGGTGAAGCTCCGGCGCGACTACGACATCGTCCACGTCAACGCCGACTTCTCCGACCAGGTGTCAGACCACGACCCGCAGGTCGTGCGGCTGCGGTTCGGTAGCGCCACGCCGTAACCGAACCGTCAGGACGGCCCCGCACCGGTCCACCGGTGCGGGGCCATGTCGTCACGTACGGTGGCGAGATGGCCTACGACGTGGAGAAGACCGAAGAAGAGTGGCGCACCGAGCTGTCCAAGCAGGAGTACCAGGTCCTGCGCAAGGCCGGCACCGAGCGCCCGTACAGCGGCGAGTACGTCGACGAGAAGCGCCAGGGCATCTACGACTGCCGCGCCTGCGGAGCGGAGCTCTTCCGTAGCGACACGAAGTTCGAGTCACACTGCGGCTGGCCGTCGTTCTTCGCACCCGAGACCGACGCCGTCGAGTATCTCGAGGACCGGTCGATCGGCGGCGTGCGCACGGAGGTCCGGTGCGCGCGGTGCGGGTCGCACCTCGGTCACGTCTTCGACGGCGAGGGGTACAACACCCCGACCGACCGCCGGTACTGCATCAACTCTGTGTCGTTGCGCCTCGATCCGGCCGATCAGAGCAGCTGACCAGGGAGGCGGCGCTCAGACCAGGTCAGCGACGATCTCCCGCACCGGTCGCCGTCGGCCGGTGTAGAACGGCACCTCCTCCCGGATGTGCATTCGCGCGCGCGACGCCCGCAGGTGGCGCATGAGGTCCACGATGCGGTGCAGCTCGTCGGCCTCGAACGCCAAGATCCACTCGTAGTCGCCGAGCGCGAACGACGCCACCGTGTTCGCCCGGACGTCGGGGTAGTCGCGGGCCATCTGGCCGTGCTCGACCAGCATGCCCTGGCGCTCGCGCTCGTCGAGCAGGTACCAGTCGTACGACCGGACGAACGGGTAGACGCAGATGTACGCCCGTGGCTCCTCACCGGCCAGGAAGGCCGGGACATGGCTCTTGTTGAACTCGGCCGGGCGGTGCAGCGCCATCTGGGACCACACCGGTGCCAGGCAGTGGCCGAGCGCCGTGCCGCGGAACCGGTGGTAGGCGCCCTGCAGGGCATCGCTGGAGCCCGCGTGCCACCACACCAGGAGATCGGCGTCCGCACGCAGGCCGGCGAGGTCGTACCAGCCGCGGATCACGACGTCGTCGGACGCGAGGGTGCGATCGAGTTCCGCCACCTCCTCCGCGACCCCGCGGGACGACGGTCGGTCCGCCACCTGGAACACCGACCACATCGTGTACCGGATCGTGTCGTTGAGCTCCCGCGCCTTAGGCCTGGGGCTGGATGGATCAGCGTTCATCGGCCCATTGTGGTCAACGCGGTGAGGTGCCGGGCGACCTGGTCGGCAGCGGCTCGCGCGCTGGCGATGCACGCCGCCACTCCGACGCCGTCGTACGTCGCGCCGCAGACCGCAAGACCCGGTGCAGCCGCGACGGCGCCGCGCACGTCGGCAACCCGCTGGAGGTGACCGACCGTGTACTGCGGCAGCGCGCCGCCCCACTTGCGGACGTGCCAGGACCGCGGTCGCTCCGGCGTGCCGGCTATTGCCGCGACGTCGGCTGCCACCGCGAGGGCGAGCTGCTCGGGATCGCGCTGGATGGCAGCCGACTCCCGGTGCCGGCCGACCGACGCGCGGACCACGACCCGGCCGTCGGCCACCGACCCGAGCCAGGACCACTTCGCGGTGAGGTACGTGGTGGCCTTGACCAGCCGGCCCTCGACCGCGGGGACCAGGAATCCGCTGCCGCTCAGCCGCTCGCGGAGCGTGCAGTCGTTGTCGTCGAAGATCATCGTCACTACGGCGACGCTCGCCGCCTCGAGCCCGGCCAGAGCTGCCGCCGCGCCCGGAGCGACGTCGCCGAGGAGCCGGCGGGTCGCGGCAGCCGGGCAGCCGAGCACGACGGCATCCGCGTCGACGACCTCCGGGTCCCGGGTCGACCCGACCACGAGCCGCCAGCCGGTCGGGGTACGGTGCAGCTCGCGGACCGTACGGCGGGTGCGGACCGTCGCTCCCGACGCGTC
>JACCYY010000357.1 GCA_013696235.1 Sporichthyaceae bacterium
CCGAGATCGAGAGCGTCCGCGAGCGCATGGGCATGTCCTGGCTCGTCATCCGCACGGACATCCGGACCGACCAGGACGAGCACGTCGCGAGCACGTACTCGACGATCCTGGTCCGCGGTGACGAGACAGGCGACGCGAGGGGCGACGAGGCATGAGCGCTCCTTCCGCGACGGCGACGGCCGAGCAACCGACCGGCTCGCCGCGCTACGTTGATCTCGAGGTCGGCCACGAGCTGCCTGAGCTCGTCGTCCGCATCACTCGCAAGGACCTGGTCCGGTACGCGGGAGCGTCCGGCGACTTCAACACGATCCACTGGAGCGACCGGGTCGCCCGCGACGTCGGGCTGCCCGGAGTGATCGCGCACGGCATGCTCACCATGGCCCAGGCCGCGCGGGTGGTCACCGACTGGGCGGGCGACCCGGTGTCGATCACGGAGTTCTCCGTCCGGTTCGCGAAGCCCGTGCTGGTGCCGGACGACGACGTTGGCGCCGAAGTCGTCTTCGGTGGCCGCGTCGCCGCTCTTCTCGACGACAACGTCGTGCGGGTCGACCTCACCGCGACCTGCGCCGGCGAGCGGGTGCTCTCCGGCGCACGCGCCTTCCTTCGTCTCTCCTGACCCGCCGCGATGGACGACGTCCACCCAGGCGCCCGACCCGGCGACGAGCGCGACCAACCCGTCCGGCTGGCCGACCGTACGACGCTCCGGCTCGGCGGCCCCGCCCGGTCCTATGTCGAGGTGACCTCCGAGGCCGAGCTGGTCGCAGCGGTCTCGGCAGCCGACCGGCTCGGCGAGCCGGTGCTCGTGCTCGGCGGCGGGAGCAACCTCGTCGTCAGCGACAACGGTTTCGATGGTCTGGTCGTCGCGGTCCGTACCCGTGGCATCGCGCCATCCACGGATGGTGTGCCGGGCGGCTCAAGCCTGGCCGCCACCGTCGAGGTCGCCGCGGGCGAGCCGTGGGACGTGCTCGTCGAGCGGGCCGTGGCCGAGGGCTGGGCGGGTGTCGAGGGCCTCTCGGGCATCCCGGGCCTGGTCGGTGCCAGCCCGATCCAGAACGTCGGCGCATACGGCCAGGAGGTGGCCGGGGTGATCACGCAGGTCCGGGTCTGGGACCGCGCGACAGCTGCGATCCGCTCGCTCAGTGCCGCCGAGTGCCGTTTCGGTTACCGCACCAGCCGGTTCAAGACCGAGCCTGGGCGGTTCCTCGTGCTCGCCGTCCGCTTCGTCCTCCCGCACGATGCCTCGTCGATGCCGATCCGGTACGCCGAGCTGGCGGACTGCCTCGCCGTCGACCTCGGCGGCCGGGTCCCGCTCGCCGAAGCCCGGGCGGCGGTCCTCGCGCTGCGGGCCGGCAAGGGGATGCTCCTCGACCCGGACGACCACGACACGTGGAGCGCAGGTTCGTTCTTCATGAACCCGGTCCTCGACGCGGCGTCGTACGAGGTGCTGCGCACCCGGTCGGTCCAGCGCTTCGGTCCGGCTGCCGTACCGCCGTCCTATCCGGGCTCGGGCGGCTCGGTGAAGACATCGGCCGCGTGGCTCATCGAGCGGGCCGGATTCACTCGTGGGTACGGCGACGAGCGGGTGCGTCTGTCGACCAAGCACACCCTCGCGCTCACGAACCGCGGTGCCGCCACGACCGCGGACCTGGTCGCCCTGGCCGGGGAGATCCGCGCCGGCGTAGCCGCGGCGTTCGGCGTGCGGCTCACCCCCGAGCCTGTCCTCGTCGGGGCCACGCTGCCCCTCGTTGACTGATCAACCAGGGGTGGCAGCAGGCGCCGGGGTGGCGAGCCAGGTGGTAATGGCGGCGAGCAGGTGGTGCTTGACGGCCACCGGCGCGGTCGAGGCAAGCACGGATTGCTCGGCGAGCCGGGCGAGCTCGACGTCGGTGCAGCCGTGCACCGTACGAGCCTCCTCGTACTGTGCGACGAGGCGAGGACCGAACAGCAGCGGGTCGTCGGCTCCGAGCGCGATTGGCACGCCGGCGGTCATCAGCGTCCGGAGCGGGACGTCCTCGGGTCGGGTCACCACGCCAAGCGCCAGGTTGGAGGTCGGGCAAAGCTCCAGCGGCACCTGCCGCTGCGCGAGCCTGGCGACCAGCGCCGGGTCCTCCACCGAACGCACCCCGTGCCCGATGCGGGCGGCGCCGAGCAGGTCGAGGCAGTCCGCCACCGCGGCGGCACCGCGCAGCTCACCACCGTGGGGGACTGCCGCCAGGCCGGCCTCGCGCGCGATCCGAAAGGCCGGCGCGAACGCCTCGGTCTGACCGCGTCGCTCGTCGTTCGAGAGCCCGAACCCGACGACCCCGGCACCTGCGTAGCGAGCGGCCAGGCGCGCCAGCGTCCGCGCGTCGAGCGGATGGCGGACGCGACTGGCGGCGACGACGACGCCAACCCCTACCCCGGTCCGGTCCGCGGCATCGCGGGCACTGTCGAGGATGAGCTCCAGCGCCGGGGTCAGTCCGCCGAGCCATGGCGCGTACGACGTCGGCTCGACCTGGATCTCGAGCCACCCCGAACCTTCGCGGCGGTCATCCTCGGCAGCCTCGACGACGAGCCGACGCACCGCGGCCTCGGTACGGACCACGCTGCGGGCGGCGTCGTAGAGGCGCTGGAACCGGAACCACCCGCGAGCATCCGTGGCGGCGAACTGCCGCGGCCGGCCGGACCCGAGCGCGGTCGCGAGGGCGTCGGGCAGCCGGGTCCCGGTCTCGGCGGCGAGCTCGAGCAGCGTGGTGGGCCGCAGCGAGCCGGTGAAGTGCAGGTGCAGGTGCGCCTTTGGCAGCGTGTCCAGCGGGCGTCCGTCCATCGACGGCCCACGGTAACGCTCGCCGGTCGGCGACGATCGGACGTAGGGCGATCATCGATCTCGACATCCTCGCGCCGCTACGGTGGGCGAGCAAGGTGCCGACGGTTGAGGACGGTGGCGGATGGCCGCACGCGTGGACCTACACGTTGGGCTGCCCAATGCCGGTACGGCGTACCTGCAGCAGCTCCTGTACGACAACCGCGAGGACCTCAGGGTCGGCCTCGTCGGCGAGGCTCCTCGCGCGCTCGACCGCGGAGCTCGTGACCTCGCCGGCGGCGGCGGGGAGCAGTGGCAGGCGATTGCCGACGCGGTGACCGTCGCTCCCGACCGGATCCTGCTCAGCAGTGAGGGCTTCTCCGCGGTCGACGCCGCCGGGGCCGCGCGAGCGGTGCGAGACCTGGCGCCGGCTGAGGTGCGGGTGGTCTGCACGGTTCAACATCCTGTCCTCTTGATCCCGCTGGTATGGCAGCAGCTGGTCCGTTCCGGAGCGACCGAGAGTCTCGACGAGTTCGTCGAGGGCTTGCGAGGCGGTGCGTACTCCACGCTGGTACCCGACCCGGTGGACGTCGTCGACGCCTGGGCCGCTGCCGTGCCGGCCGCGGACGTGCACGTCGTCGTGGTGCCGTCCGGGGTGGGGTCCGAGTCGGTGCTCTGGGCGCTGTTCGCATCCGCGACCGACCTCGACCCTGCCATCGTGGAAGGGTGGGAACCGGAGGACGGCTCGCGGAGTGACGTGGCGCTCGAACTTCTCCGGCGGGTGAACGTGGCCCTCGGTGACCGTGTGCCTGACGCGCAGCGGCGATACCGCGAGCTCGTCCGGCCACTGGTGAGGAGTGCCATCGGCGACGACGTGGGTCGGGGAACCACGCTGTCTCAGGACGACACGGCCTGGGCCACCGAACGGGGCCGATCGATCGCCGCGGCGCTCGGCCAACGGTCACACCCGGTCCACGGTGACCTCGCTGACCTCCACGCCGTGGCCACCGACGACTGGCCCGACCCAGGTCCGGTCGATGACACCGCGATCGCCCCCTTCGCTGTCAAGATGATCGCCGCGCTGCTGATCAACCTCCGAAACACCCGCGCGCGCATCCCCGACCACGACAAGCACAGCAAGCGCCGAGCGGGTACCGCGACGTAGCTGGCAGCAACAGGGCAGCAGCGTTTCGACGCCTCGGTGGCAGAGTTCGCGGCCGGTGCTCTCGAGCCCGCCGCTCGCCGAGGAGTGCGATCTGGCGGCAGCCGGACGTGCCGCAGTGGTCGAGACTTGGCTCGACGGCGGACGTGACCGCGGGTCACGGCGGGTCACCGTCGTCGGCGCCCGCGGCTACCCTCGGCGGTTGGAGCACGGTGAGTGTCCGCTCCGCGGGCAGGCGGGCGGGAGACGTGGCGGATCGGGTGGTGCTCCACGTCGGCCTGCCCAAGACCGGGACGACGTTC
>JACCYY010000248.1 GCA_013696235.1 Sporichthyaceae bacterium
GCGCGTACCTCGGCCTGGCCGAGCTCGAGCAGCGACAGGTCGGTGATCGCCGCGGCGGTCGAGGACCGGGGTCCAGGGTCGAAGATCGACAGCTCGCCGAACATCTCGCCGGGCCCGATGATCGCCAGCACGTTCTCCCGACCATCGACTGATGTGCGCCGCAGCTTCACCTTGCCGGCGACCACGACGTAGAGCCGGTCGCCACGGTCACCCTCGCGGAAGAGAACCTGACCACGGTCGAGGTGCACCTCGACCATCGAGGCACGCAGCGCGTTCGCGGCTTCGTCGTCGAGCGCGGAGAAGAGGGGGGCGCTGCGGAGGACGTCGTCCATCGGCTCTCCTCCCGACGGGCCGCGGCGATCCGTCTGCCGCGGACGAGCGTAGCGTCGGCGGGGCCGGAGCCGCGGTCGCGCGCCGTACGCTCTCCAGGTGATTCGCAGGCGCTTCGCTGCCGAGACGCGCCTCGGCCTCGTCCGGCGGGCGCGGCGCATCAACCGGGAGCTGGCCGAGGTCTACCCCGACGCGCACTCCGAGCTCGACTTCGCCAGCCCGTACCAGCTTCTCGTCGCGACGATCCTCTCCGCGCAGACCACCGACCAGCGGGTGAACCTCGTGACGCCGGCCCTCTTCGCGCGCTACCCGACGCCGGCCGACCTTGCCGATGCCGACCCGGCCGAGGTCGAGATGCTCGTCCAGTCCACCGGCTTCTTCCGGGCCAAGACGAAGTCGATCATCGGGATGGCGAAGGCGGTCTGCGAACGCTACGGCGGCGAGGTGCCCGGCCGGCTGGTGGATCTGGTGACGTTACCCGGGGCCGGCCGCAAGACCGCGAACGTCGTACTGGGCAATGCCTTCGGCGTGCCCGGCATCACGGTGGACACCCACTTCGGGCGACTGGTCCGCCGCTTCGGCTGGACGACGGAGACCGAGCCGGTGAAGGTCGAGGCGGCGATCTCCGAGCTGCTCCCGAAGTCGGAGTGGACGATGCTGTCCCACCGGCTGATCTGGCACGGCCGTCGGGTCTGCCACGCCCGCAAGCCGGCCTGCGGCGCCTGCCCCATCGCTCCGCTGTGCCCGTCGTACGGCGAGGGCCCGACCGATCACGAGGCGGCGCTGCGCCTGGTGCGGACCGGGAACCAGCTCGCGCTGGCCGATGCGGAGCCGGCTGAGGCCGAGGCCGGATGACCGCCGTCGGAACAGGAGACCGGTTCGCGACGACGGCCGCCGTGCTGGCGGCGGCCCTGTTCGTCGCGGGGTGCTCGTCGACCGAGCCGACCGACGGTGCCAGGTCCGACGTCCTGGCCAGCGCGACCACCCCGTCGGTGGAACGTCTCGCCGAGCTGCGCGACGCGGCCGACCTCGCCCCGTGCCCGGCTGCTGACGGCGGGCAGTCGACCCGCTCGGACCTCCTGACGGTCCGGCTCGGTTGCCTGGACGGCGGCCCCGACGTCGACGTCCCCGGCCTGGTCGGGACGCCGTACGTCGTGAACTTCTGGGCGAGCAACTGCGGCCCCTGCAAGGACGAGGGTCCGCACCTGCAGGCCGTCTCCGAGGAGGCGTCCGGCCGGTTCCAGGTGCTCGGGGTGAACTACCTCGATCCAGGCGGCGAGGCTGGTGCACTCGCGGGGGCGCGCGAGTTCGGGATGCGGTTCCCGAGCCTGTTCGACCCGGACGGACTGCTCGGACCGACGTTCCGGTTCCAGGGACTGCCGGCCACGTTCTTCGTCGACGCCGACGGGGTGGTCGTCGGTCAGCACGTCGGAGCGTTCGACTCGGCGGACGAGCTGCGGGATGCAGTCGAGCTGGAGCTCGGGGTGCGTCTGTGAGTCGCCCGATCAGCGCCGCGAGCGAGCTGCCCGCCGCGCCGGACCTGCCGACCTGGCTTCGGCCGCTCGCCGACGGCGCATCCCGGGTCCGGCCGGAGGAGCTCAGCCGACTCCTGCCTCCCCCGGAGGGCGGTCGCCGGTCCGCGGTCCTGATCCTGCTCGGGGCCGACGAGGACGGACCGAACGTCCTGCTCACCGAGCGCGCACCGACGCTGCGAGCGCACGCCGGTCAGCCCTCGTTCCCAGGTGGCCGGCTCGACCCGAGCGATGACGGCCCGGTCGCGGCGGCGCTGCGCGAGGCCAACGAGGAGACCGGGCTCGACCCGGACGGCGTCGAGGTGTTCGCGGTCCTGCCCGATCTCTTCCTGACCCCGAGCCGCTCCGTCGTGACGCCCGTGCTCGGCTGGTGGCGACGACCGACGTCCGTCCGGGTCGTGGACGCGGCCGAGGTCGCCTCGGTCCACGTCGTCCGGATCGCAGACCTCGTCGATCCGACGAACCGGCTCCGGGTCAGCCATCCCAGCGGGTACGTCGGGCCGGCGTTCACCGTCGCTGGTCTGCTCGTGTGGGGCTTCACCGCAGGGCTCCTGAGCCAGGTCCTGCGGCTGGGCGGTTTCGAACGCCCGTGGGATGCCGATCGCGTCGAGCCGCTGCCTGCCGACGTCGTCGACCTGGCGACGCGCGACCAGGCCGCGGCCGAGGTCACCAGCGACAACCATCTCGACCCGGCCGACCATCGCCGCGATCGTCGGGGCGGCGGGTGAACGCGCTCGACGTCGTCCTGCTGCTGGCAGCGGTCGCCAGCGCGCTGACTGGCTTCCGGCACGGCTTCCTGACCGCGATCTCGTCGCTGGTCGGGTTCCTGCTGGGCGCCTGGGCGGGGCTCCGGCTGGCCCCGCTGCTGCTCGACGACGCGCCGCGGGTGTTCTCCACGGCCGTCGTCGCCGTGCTCGTCGTCCTGCTCGTGGCCGGGGTGGGCCAGTTCCTGGGCGCGCTCGCCGGCCGGTACCTCCGGCAGATGATCACCTGGCAGCCCGGCCGCCTGATCGACGCCTCCGCCGGGGCCGTCACCGCCGTCACGTACCTTCTCGTCTTCACCTGGGCAGCCGGTGTGGCGGTCGCGAGCTCTGGCCTTCCGGTGCTCGGCTCGCTCGTCCGCGGATCGTCGGTGCTCACCAGTGTCGACCGGGTCCTGCCCGACACGGGGACGGCGCTGTTCGGCCGGTTCACCCAGCTGCTCGATCGGGGCGGCTTCCCGGTGGTGTTCGCACCGTTCAACCGGGAGTCGATCGCGCCGGTCGAACCCCCGGCGCCGGACCAGTCGATCACCCCGGCCGTGCTTGCCGTCCAGGCGAGCGTGGTGCGCGTCCAGGGCCGGGCGTCGTCGTGCGCTCGAAACGTCACCGGCTCGGGCTTCGTGTACGCGCCGGGCGTCGTGATCACGAACGCCCATGTGGTCGCCGGGGTGGAGGCGCCGCGGGTGCTCGCGCAGGATGGGACCGACCTGAGCGCCGAGGTCGTCTGGTTCGACCCAGAGGCCGACATCGCCGTGCTGCGCGTGCCGGGTCTGGCTGCGCCTCCGGTGCCGTACGGCGGCGACGTCGACGCCGGTGACCCGGTCGCGACGATCGGGTACCCCGGTGGGGGTTCGTTGCTCGTCGGTCCGAGCCGCGTACGGACCGAGCAGGTGATCATCGGGCCGGACATCTACGGCACGAGCAACGTGGCGCGCGAGGTCTATGCGCTGCGCGCACAGGTGCTGCCGGGCGACTCGGGAGGTCCGCTGGTGGCGCCAGACGGCACGGTCGTCGGGATCGTGTTCGCCGCATCGCTCGACGACCCGGACACCGCGTACGCGTTCACCGCGCGCGAGGCGCTCCCGGTGATCACGCTCGGCGCCGCGTCGACCACCGCGGTCTCCGCCGGGAAGTGCGCCTGAGGGCCTGGATCGTGGCTGCGGGCGGTCGTGACCCGCCGGTGTTCGTTAGGTTCAGCGCCGTGGCAGGCAGCAAGAGCGCGCCCCCGGCCGTCGAGCTGGCGGTCGGGGATCGTACGGTGCGGATCTCCAACCCCGACCGGGTGTACTTCCCGGCCGGCGGCGCGACCAAGCTCGACCTGGCCCGCTACTACCTCAGCGTCGGCGACGGGATCGTGCGAGCGCTGCGCGAGCGGCCGTGCATGCTGCACCGCTTCCCCGAGGGGGTCGGCGGCGAGAAGGTGCACCAGAAGCGGGTCCCGCGCGGCGCCCCACCCTGGCTGGAGACCGTCCGGGTGCACTTCCCCCGGTACGGGCGCCACGCCGACGAGCTGTGCGTCACCCAGCTGGCCAGCGTGATCTGGGCGGTACAGATGTCCACGGTCGAGTTCCACCCCTGGAACTCCCGGCGAGCCGACACCGAGCGGCCGGACGAGTGGCGGATCGACCTCGATCCCATGCCGGGGTGCGGTTTCGACCGGGTCCGCCGGGTCGCGCACGTCGCGCACGAGGTGCTGGACGAGCTCGGTGCCGTCGGCTGGCCCAAGACCTCCGGCGGGAAGGGCCTGCACGTCTACGTCCGGATCGAGCCACGGTGGGGTTTCACCGACGTCCGCCGGGCGGCGCTGGCGTTCGCGCGCGAGGTCGAGCGCCGGGCACCGGACGACGTCACCACGACCTGGTGGCGCAAGGACCGCGATCCGGAGAAGGTGTTCGTGGACTACAACCAGAACGCCCGCGACCACACGATCGCGTCCGCCTACTCCGTCCGGGGCGTGCCGGAAGCGACGGTGTCCACCCCGATCGGCTGGGACGAGATCGACGACGTGTCCCCGCTGGACTGCACGATCGCCACCGTCCCGGCCCGGTTCGCAGCGCGGGGTGATCTGCACGGCGGGATCGACGAGGCTGTGTTCTGGCTGGACCCGCTCCTGGAGTGGGCCGAGCGCGACGAGCGCGCCGGCGCCGCCGACCCGGGCGGCGCCACCGACTAGATGGCGTCCTCGGTGGCGTCGAGCCAGTCGATCAGCTCGCGCGACACGAGGTCCGGTGCCTCCTCGTGCGGGAAGTGGCCGACGTCAGGGATCAGCCGCCAGCGGTACGAGCCGGTGACGTGCTCCTCCGACCGGCGCGCCGGGCCAGGACGTACTGCGCTGTCGATCGCGCCGTGCAGCTGCAGAACCGGGACGCCCACCGGTGCGGCCATGCGCGCGGCGTAGCGGCGGCCGTCGGTGCGAAGCCACGACCGGGCCACCCACCGGTGGTACTCCAGCGCGCAGTGCGGCGTCGGCCACAACGCGATGGCCTCGCGATAGCGCAGAGCGGTCGCGGAGTCCGGCCACCCTGGCCCCGACCAGCGGCGCAGAACGTGCTCCACCTGGGCGGCGCCGTGCGCCAGCAGCCGACGCTCGGGCAGAACGGGGAGCTGGTAGGACGTCAGCTGCGCCAGTTCGGCGGGCTGCCGGGACTTGGCCGCGCGCAGGAGCAGCGGGTGCGGCGCAGAGATCACGGCGAGCCGGCTCACGTGAAGTGCGGCGAGAACGGCCGTCGACCAACCGATGAACCCGCCGAGCCCGTGCCCGACGACGGTCGCCCGGGCCTCGCCAAGGGATCGGATCACGCCTGCGACGTCGGCTGCGAGCGTGGTCGGGTCGTACCCGTTGGGAGGCTTGTCGCTGCCGCCGTAGCCACGGAGGTCCATCGCGACCGCTCGATAACCGGCGTCGGCGAGCGCCGGGATCTGGTGGCGCCAGGCCCACCAGAACTCGGGGAAGCCGTGCAGGAGCAGCACGAGAGGTCCCGTGCCGGCCTCCACGACGTGGAAGCGGGCACCGTTCGCGGCGACGTCGCGGTGGCGCCATGGACCGTCCGCGTCGATCGGGGAGGACGGGCGGCCGCCGGGCGCGGGTCCGCTGATCGGTGGGACGAGTTGAGGGGGCACCGCTACCGGCGCGCCACCCCGGCGCGGACTCCGGCGCGGGCATCGGCCCGACCGTCGGACTTCAGCAGCGCCGCGCTGTCCTTGGCCGTCTTGATCGTCAGCTCCGGTGGCTTGATCTGCTTGAGCGACTTGACCCCCACCAGCGCGAGCACGCCGGCGACGATCAGGTAGAACCCGGCCACGATCAGGAACGCCCACGCCGGGTGCAGACCGAGCGCGGTGAGCCCGTACGCGGCGGCGATCGAGGCCAGGATGACGAACAGGACCCCGAGGAACGCAGCGACGCCGAGCATGCCGCCGCCCTTGCCGGCAGAGCGGACGTCGTCCTTGAGCTCGGCCTTGGCCAGCTCGATCTCGCTGCGGACCAGCGAGGACAGGTCCCGGCT
>JACCYY010000261.1 GCA_013696235.1 Sporichthyaceae bacterium
CCACCGCTTCGACATCCAGGTCGAGGGCAACCACAACTACTTCGTCGACGGCGTCATGGTGCACAACAGCCCGGAGACAACGACCGGTGGAAAGGCGCTGAAGTTCTATGCCTCGGTGCGGCTCGACATCCGCAGAATCGAAACTCTAAAGGACGGCCAAGACGCGGTCGGAAATAGGACGAGAGTCAAGGTCGTAAAGAACAAGTGCGCCGCGCCATTCCGCCAAGCAGAATTCGATATTCTTTACAACCACGGAATCAGCCGTGAAGGTGGTCTGATCGACATGGGCGTCGAGCACGGCCTGGTCCGCAAGTCCGGCGCCTGGTACACCTACGAGGGCGACCAGCTCGGGCAGGGCAAGGAGAACGCCCGCAAGTTCCTCCTCGACAACCCGGACCTCTCCGACGAGATCGAGAAGCGGATCAAGGAGAAGCTCGGCATCGGTGCTCGCCTCGACGTCGACGCGGACCTGCCGGCACCGGCACCGGTCGACTTCTAGCCGATGAGACGTGGTTCCGGGCCTGAAGACACGTTGGCGGACCCGGTGTCCGTCGCCAGGACGATCTGCCTGAACCAGCTCACTCGCGGGCCACGCACCCGGTCGCAGCTCGCCGACGTGCTGCGCAAGCGCCTCGTCCCGGACGACGCGGCGGCGACCGCACTCGATCGGCTCACCGACGTCGGGCTGATCGACGACGCGGCGTTCGCCGCCGGCTGGGTGCGATCGCGCCGATCCGGGCGCGGGCTGTCGGGCAGTGCGGTCGCTCGTGAGCTCCGCGCCCGCGGCGTCGACCAAGAGGTCGTCGCGGACGCTGTGGCGGAGGTTGGTCCGGAGGAGGACGAGGAAAGTGCCCGCGAGCTGACCCGGCGTCGGTTGCGGTCGGTGGGCGACCTGCCGGTCGACACGCGGGTGCGCCGGCTGGTCGGCTATCTCGGTCGCAAGGGCTACCCGCCGGGGCTCGCGTACCGCGTGGTCCGCGACGAGCTCGAGCTCGCCGCCGGGGACCTGCTTGACCCTCACCGCACGCCCACCTAGCCTTCCCCCACTCGAGGGTCCTCCGTCCGAGCACGGAGACGACGACGCTGCACCGCTGCACCATCCAACGCTGAACCACCCAACGCCGACATCTCCGGCTCCGGCCGGTCTGACAATGACACCGTCGGTCACGAGCCACGTGACCACGGTTGGGCGCACGCATCACCCGACGCTGCGACATGCAGCGATGGCGGATTCGTGCACAGCGAGGCGCTGCCCGTCGGGACCCTCCCAACGCTGCCTGCGGGTGGCCGGTCCGGAGGGTAGATGCCCGACATCGGTGCTGGCGACCTGCTGGCGCTCGTCGCCGTTCTGCTCGTCGGCGGGCCGCTGCTCACGTATCACGTGTTCCGGGCTCGCGCTGCGGCCGGACGGATCGCCTCGACCGCCGAGGAGGCCGCCGCAGCCGCGGAGGAGATCACCGTCGCGCGCCGCGAGATCGCCGAGCTGCGTGACCAGGCCGAGGCCGCTTCGGCCGAGGCCCGCCGCCAGGCCGATGTCGACATCGCCGAGGCGAGATCACGGGCCCAGGTCGACGCAGGGCTCGCCCGCGACCGGGTCGAGCACGACCTCGAGGAGGCCCGCCACCGGGTCGAGGTCGAGGCGGCGAGCATCCGGACGGCCCGCGCCGAGAGCGAGGCGGAGCTGCGCGCCCTGCGGGAGGACATCCGAGATCGACGGGTCGACCTGGAGCGCCGAGAGCTTCGCCTGGCCGACCGCGAGCAGCGGATCGACGCCGACGCGGTGGCAATGGCCGATCGGGCTGCAGCGCTGGCCGACGAGCGGGCCGACATCGATCGCTCGCGGCAGGAGCTTGCCGATGTCGCGGTCGAACGACAGCGGGTGCTCGAGCAGGCTGCCGGGCTGACAGCCGATGCCGCCAAGGGTGAGCTGGTCACAACGATCGCCACCCAGGCCAAGCGGGAAGCGGCTCTCCTGGTCCGCGACATCGAGGCCGGAGCTCGTCAGGACGGCGAGCAGCGCGCGCGGGCAGTCATCACCGGCGCGATCCAGCGACTGGCCTCCGAGCAGACCGCCGAGTCCGTGGTGTCGGTCGTCCACCTGCCAGGCGACGAGATGAAAGGTCGGATCATCGGCCGCGAGGGTCGCAACATCCGCGCCTTCGAGTCGGTGACCGGCGTCAACCTCATCATCGACGACACGCCCGAGGCCGTCCTCCTGTCGTCGTTCGACCCCATCC
>JACCYY010000271.1 GCA_013696235.1 Sporichthyaceae bacterium
GACCAGTACCGATGAAGTCGGGGGCGGCTGCCGGAGTAGCGACGGACGCGACGGAGGGTGGCACGACGACAGCGACGAGGCCAGCAAGGACCAGCCAGCGATGGCGGTGGGAAAGCACGGGTTGTTCCCTCCAGGTCGGGGACTGCAACAGACCACGCAGGCGCCGAACGTGACCGCTGTCCAAGGTAACGCAGCGGCCACGCGAACGATCGCAGTTCCGCCCCTTCTGCGCCGACACCCCGCCCAGTGCGGGCGCCGCCTCTCGCGGGACCCGTGTCGGAGTAGGCGCAAGCGTTGAACCCTCTCGCCGCGGACGTATCCCTGGCGGCAAGCCAGCTATACGTTCGGGGCGAAGGGTCGAGCCGCTCATCGAGAGGCCGACCCGGTGCACCATTGGCACGTCACCCCGCCGCCGAGCTGGCGGTTCTGGCAAGAGATCACGAACGGCCAACCGGTGCCCGAACAGAGCCTGGTGACGACGCCGGAGACGCCGATCCCAGTCACGGCGCGCATCGTGTGGGCCGTGGACGGCGAGGAACGTCTCGACGGGTGGGCGATCCGGTGGACGCGCGACCAGGTGCTCGTCGAGCTGCGGGACCAGCGGTGCGCGACGGTTGGAGCGTGGCTGGCGCCGGCAGACTTGAAGCGCCGATGACCGGCCAGTCCTTATCGCGAGGGCAGGCCGTTCAGTGTCGGCTTGGTCACCCCGGCGACCTCGAGCCAGCCCAGTTCCCCCCGTGCGGTGTCGGATCGTCGTCACGCGGACCGCGCCGCCGAGCCATGTCTGGGAGGCTGACCCCGTGTCCGCCCGCCGTGTCGCCCTCGCCCTAGCCGCCGTGCTGGTCCTCGGCGGCTGCACCAGTGGTGCCACACCTGACCCGTTATCGATTCCGACCCCGTCCGGTCACCGCGGCGGGAACGGGCTGCCGGCCCCGCTGGCGACGACGCCGACGGGTGAGCCGGCACCGCAACAGCGGGTCGCTGCGATCGGTGACGGCATCTTCTCGGTCGCGTGCCCGTACAGCCACACCCTCCCGGATGACCCGATCGTCGCGCCCGGCCAGCCGGGGATGGCGCACTCGCACGACTTCGGATGCAACCGTGGCACGAACGCCCTCTCCACCGTCGAGTCCCTGACCCTCGCCGCGGAGGGCACGTCCGCTGACCAGCTCGGTGATACATCCGCCGTGTGGTGGCCGACGCTGTACCAGAACGGGTTCTCGCTCCAGCCCAAGGCTGTGTTCACCTACTACGACGCGGGCCGACTCCCGACCGTCCGGGCGTTCCCGCCGGGACTGAAGATCATCGCCGGGAACGCCGGCGCGGTCGAGCTGCAGGACCCGCGCGTCATGCAGTGGGGATGCGTCGGTCAGCCGATGACGGCCGGTACCTCGATCCCACCGGAGACCTGCCCGACGCTGATGGTGCTGCGGATCGACTTCCCCAACTGCATGAAGTCCACGCTCGACCTCGACTCCGCCGACCACAAGGCGCACATGGCCTACTCCTGGGTCGACGGGTCACCGGACAAGTGCCCGACGTCGCACCCGGTCGGGACGGTCGCGCTGAACATCGGCATCCGGTGGGAGGTGACCGAGCCCCACGGGGTCCTTACCCTGTCGTCGGGAGCACCGCGGACCGCGCACGCCGACTACGTGCACAGCTGGGACCAGACCGTGTTCGACACCCGCCTTCAGAACTGCATTCTGGCCGCGATCAAGTGCGGCACCCGACAGGACGGCATCGGCTGACTACCGGCCCGCCCCTTCGTGTTCGGCCTGCTCATCGCGGCGCTCGCCGTCCTCGTCGTCGCACCCACCCGGGCAACCCGGGCGCTTCCCGGCCATAGGCGGCGAGGCAGGCTAGCCGGGCTGCCGTCGGCGAAAAGTCCCGCTCGCCAGAACCAGGCCGAGCGCCACCAAGAACATCACCGTCCCGACGACGTTCACCTGCATCGGCACCCCCCGCTGAGCCGCCCCCCACACGAACATGGGAAAGGTGACGGTCTGCCCCGCGTTGAGGTTGGTGATGATGAAGTCATCGAAGGAGAGTGAGAAGCTCAGCAGCGCGGCCGCCAGGATGCCCGGGAACACCAACGGGAAGCTCACCCGCCAAAAGGTCTGCCACGGGTTCGCGTAGAGGTCCATCGCGGCCTGTTCCAGCGCAGGGTCCAGCCCGTGCAGGCGCGCCTTCACCGTCACCACGACGAAGGACAGGCAGAACATGACGTGCGCGACGAAGATCGTCCAGAAGCCGAGCTGGCCGGCGAAGCCCGCGTTGACGAACAATGCCAGAAGGGACGAGCCCAGAACGATCTCAGGCGATGCCATCGGCAGGAAGACGAACACGTTCGCGGCCGAGCGCCCGGTGAACCGGTGCCTGATCATCGCGAAGGCCATCAGGGTGCCGAGCGCGGTGGCCAGCACGGTCGCGAGCACGCCGATCTCCACGCTGGTCACGAGCGACGAGCAGAGCTGGTACGGACCACACGGGTTTGCCCAGTTGTCCAGCGTGAAGCCGTCGAAGTCGTAGCCGAGTCGTCCGGCCGGGTCGTTGAACGACATCAAGATCACGACGAGGACCGGCGTGATCATGTAGAGCAGCACGAGCAGCGCCGCGCCCAGCACGAGATGGTTCCCGACCCAGCGGCGCACCCCGCGTACGCTCGTCACACGAGGTCCTCAGTGCCAACGCGCCGGACGTACACCAGCACCATGAGCACGATCAGCGCCATCAGGGTCACCGACAGTGACGCAGCGACCGGCAAGGCGCCGGCTGCGAACAGGTCCTGGATCTCGTTGCCGATCATCCGGGTCCTCGGGTTGCCCAGCAGCTCGGAGTTGATGAAGTCACCGGACGCCGGGATGAACGTCAGCAGGGTGCCGGCCACGAGACCGGGCAGCGACAACGGGAACGTCACGCGGCGGAACGTGGTGATCGGCGACGCGTACAGGTCGCTGCCGGCCTCGATGAGCTGCGGGTCGACCTTGCTGAGACTCGCGTAGAGCGGGAGCACCATGAACGGCAGGAAGTTGTAGGTCAGCCCCGTGATGACGGCCAGCGGGGTCGCCAGGAGGTAGCCGTCGGGGCTGAGAAGGTGCAGGGTCCGCAACGTATCGGCCACGAATCCGTTGTCGCCCAGCAGTAGTTTCCACGACAGCGTGCGCACGAGGAAGCTTGTGAAGAACGGGGCCACGACCGCAATCAGCATGAGGTTGCGCCAGCGCCCGGCTTTGAACGCGATGGCATAGGCCAGCGGGTAGCCCAGCAGGACGCACGCGCCGGTGGCGATGGCGGCGTAGAGGAGCGACCGGCCGAAGATCGGCGCGTACTCGGCGATGGCGTCGGCGTAGTTCTGCACGTGCCAGGTCATCTGGTAGCCCTCGAAGAGGGACCCTGCTGGGTCGTACAGGCTGCTTGCCACGAGGGCGACGGTCGGCACCAGGAAGAACAGGACCAGCCAGAGCACGCCGGGCAGCAGGAGCAGATAGCCGGTTCTCGGGCGCCGCGGCCGCTCCGGCGCCGGCGGGTGCGGCGTCGCCAGGAGCGACGCCCCCGCCACTGTCACGCGCCGTCCTCGTGCTCGACCCCGGCCTCAGCGTCCTCGGAGGCATCGAGGAAGAACGTGTGCTCGCGCTGCCAGCGCAGGTCGACCACGTCGCCGGCGCGAAGACCGGCTTCGGCGCCGGTGTTCTGCTTGAACGCGATGAGCTCCTGCCCCCAGGGCATCCGGACGAGGTACTGGGTGCTCACGCCGCAGAAGCTGACGTCGCTGACCACGCCTGCCCGAAAGACGTTCCAGCCCTCGCCAGGGCTCGCGTCCGACCGGGTCAAGATGACCTTCTCCGGTCGGACTCCCACCCACACGTCACCGGCCGTGACCGCGGCGCGCGACCGGAGCCCCGTCACCTTCGTGCCCTGCACCTCCACGACGAGGTCCGGACCTGCTGCATCGACGATGTGCCCGGCGACGAGGTTCGACTGCCCGAGGAAGTTCGACACGAACGTCGTCCGGGGGCTCTCGTACAGCGAACCCGGCTGCCCCATCTGCTCGATCACACCGTTGTGCATCACCCCGATGGTGTCGGCCATGGTCATGGCCTCCTCCTGGTCATGGGTCACGTGCACGAAGGTGACACCGACCTCGACCTGGATCCGCTTCAGCTCGATCTGCATCTGCCGGCGCAGCTTCAGGTCGAGGGCTCCGAGCGGTTCGTCGAGCAGCAGGACCTGCGGATGGTTGATGAGTGCGCGCGCCAGCGCGACCCGCTGCTGCTGCCCGCCCGACAACTGGCCGGGCCGGCGGCTCTCGAAACCTTCGAGCTGCACGAGCGAGAGCATCCGGTGCACCGGCTCGGCG
>JACCYY010000155.1 GCA_013696235.1 Sporichthyaceae bacterium
CGATGATCAAGGAACTCCTGCCCCGTACTGGGCAAGCGGCATCTTGCCACTGCCACCGCCGTGGGTTTCCGGGTCCGAACGGCCCGTCCGACGCTAGGGTGCGGCGCACCTGAGGAACCGGGGAGCGGTCATGGCCGAGTCGTGGGTCGAGCTGCGGGTCCACGGCGTCAGCGGCACACCCCCGGAGAGCATGCTCGACTTCCACCGGGTCGAGCAGGTGGCCGGCGACGAGTTCGGCCGGTTCTTCCGGCGGAAGGACGAGGCCGGCGACGAGCTCCCGGGACACGACGGGCAGATCGTCGAGGCCTACCACTGGGGCAAGTTCACCTCTGGTTCCTGGACCAAGGCGCTCTGGCTCCTGCTCGCGCCGTTCGGCATCGTGAACGCCGCCCAGTTCACCCTCGAACCACCGACCTCGGGCGTGGCCAAGCTCGCGCACGTGGTGGCCGGCTCGATGCTGCGGCTCGTTGGGCTGGCCCTGACCGGCCTCTTCGTCGTCGTCACTGCGGTGATCACGATGGATCTGTGGGTGTGGCAGAAGATCGGGGGCTCCGATCCGTCGCAGCTGCGGTTCGCCGCGATCGGTCTGGTCGGCCCGCTTGCCGTCGTCGCGCTGTTCTTCTTCTTCGGCCGGGCCCGACTCTCCGGCAGCAACGACTCGGTGCGGGGGAACCCGTACGTCCTGGTGTCGTTGGGGTCGAAGTCCGAGGCGGTCCGCCAGAGACAGGTCAGCCGCGAAGCGATCAAGGACCAGCCTTCGTTCTGGGCCAAGGATCCACCGACCGACCTCAGCCGCGAGGGGTTCTTCGACGGTGATCCAGACGTCCCGGCCCTGCGCTGGCTGCACACCGCCGCAAGCCTCGCGCTGGTCGCCGCTCTCGGGTTCGCCCCGGTGCGCGAGCGCGAGGACCTGGCCCAGTGGGGATTCTGGGCTGCCGCGGGCCTCGCCGGGCTGGTCACGCTGGTGGTCGCGGTACTTGGCGATCCGGAGAGCTCGGCGACGGCCGGACTCACCTCTGGGTGGATGACCTCGTCGCGGCGAGGCATCCATGCAGCGGCGCCGTTGATCGCGCACGTCGCGGCCGGTATCGGGCTGCTCCTCACCGTGACTTCGGTGGTGCTCCTGCTCGGACCGTCGACGCCCGTGCCTGCGCCGATCGTGACGCCGCTCGCCACGACACAGGCGGAGCACTACCCCGAGATCCACCGTGCGACGTTCGTGGTGATGGTCCTGGCCGGGGTGGCGATGATCTTCCTCCTGCTCGCCAACGCCGGGCTCGCCTGGGCCGAACGGGTGCCCTCGGCGCGGGCGCGGCGGGCTATCGTCCCCGGCCCTCGGCAGTTCCGTCCCTTCGCGTACGGCTACGCGTGCACGCTCCTGACATCGCTGGGGCTCTTCCTCGGAGTCGGGTTCGCCGGCGCGTACGGACTCGCCGCGGCCAAGGCGCTCGGCTCGGTCGAGGCGCCGGAGCTGCTCCAGCGGGTGGTCTACGCCTGGGGGATCACAGCCGTGGTGATCATCGGCATGGTGCTGTGCGCGCTGGTCGGGCGGTGGCGGGTCCGGACCAGGATTCGGACCCGCGTCGAGGTCGACTTCGAGCGCGCCGGGAGCCGGCTGCCGACGCGGTGGGTCCGGCGCACCGCCGGCGCGATCTGGGTCGCTCGGCTGAAGAACAAGCTGGTTCTGATCCTGACGGTGTTCTTCGTCGTCGGCATGATCTTGACCGCTGGCACCGCGATCGAGCTGACGCCCGCGTGGTCGGGCAGGTCGACGGATCTCGGCAACGGGATCGGTTGGTTGAGCGCGTCCAGCGGGGGGCAGAGCCGGATCTCCGGGTTCTTCATGTGGGTCGGCGGTGCCACGCTGACCGGGCTCGCGGCGGCGTTGCTGTTCCTCGGCCGGACCGCCCTGCTCGCGGAGTCCACGCGCCGGGGCATCAACGTGCTGTGGGACGTGATCGCGTTCTGGCCGAGGGTGGCGCACCCGGTCGTGCCGCCGGCGTACTCGCAGCGCTCGGTCGCCGACATCCGTCGCCGCATCGCCTGGCACCTCGACCGGCTGAAGACCGAGCAGGGCGGGATGACCAATCCCGATCGTGTCGATCGGGTCGTGCTGTGCGGCCACAGCCAGGGCAGCCTCCTGTCGTTCGCCGCGGTGGTGTCGATGCACGACTCGGACGAGCTCGACCGGGTGGGGCTGCTCACATTCGGCTCGCAGCTGCAGGTCCTGTTCTCGCGGGCGTTCCCGGCGTACGTGAACTTCCCGTCGATCGACTGGGCCTACCGGAGGCTGGACGGACGGTGGCGCAACCTCTACCGCGACACCGATCATCTTGCCGGCCCGGTGCTGAGCTGGGAGCACGTCGCTGGGTACGACGGTCACCCGGCGACTGCCGAGCGACTGGCCGACCCCCCGGCCCACGAGCTCGTGGACGTGCCGGCGGGACTCCAGCAGTTCGGGCCCGACTGGCGACTGCTCGATCCACCGCCCCCGGACCAGCTCCTCCAGCGTCGGCCGCTGGACAAGCTCCGTCGGCACAGCGACTACTGGAAGGACCGGGAGTGGAAGCTCGCGGTCGATGCGCTCCGGCCGCCGCCTGATCCCGGTCCGCGTCGGCGACGTTGATCAGGCGAGGTCGAGGCCGAGTGCGTCGAGGGTGGCGCCGGGCTGCTCGATGTGGATCAGGTGGGCCGCGTCGTCGAGCACCCGCACGACGGCCTGCGGCACGTCGAGGCTGAGGCGTGCGGCGTCCCGGCGCGGCACCAGCCGGTCGGCTGACCCGAAAGCCGCATGGACCGGGCAGGTGATCTTGGACCAGCTCATGCCGTCGCGGTAACGGAACCCGTTGCGGGCGGCAGACCGGAATGCCGCCGGCCGCATGCCGTGCAGCACGTGGTCGATCGCGGACTGCCGGAGCTGGAGCGGGTGGGCCACGAACGGGGCGAGGAACGGCCGCAGCACCCCGAGGCGGGCGGCCACCTGGAGTCCGGCGACGCCCGGTCGGCCGGCGAGCGCGAGCAGGTACTGCGAGCCGAAGATCGCGCCCGCGAACGCCGCGGGTACACCGCCGCTCAGTCGGCCGTTCATCGTGTCGACGATGGAGTAGTACGGGCCGGACGCGAGGTGCAGCGACCGCACCCGGGCGGGGTGGCGGACCGCGAGATCGGCGGCGACGAGCGTGCCCATCGAGTGCCCGACCAGGCGGTGCGGTGAGTCGCCGAGCAGGCGTCGGCCAACCTCGAGGACCGCGTCGCCGAGGTCGGACAGGTCGAGCCGGCCGCGACGGTTCTCCGACCGGCCGAACCCGGGAAGATCCACGAACAGGGCCGGTCCGAGGTCGATCCCGCGGTCGACCGTCGCGCGGATCAGCGGTGACCAGGTGTCCATGTCGTCGTGGACCCCGTGCATGAAGACCGTCCCGCCACCCGTGCCGCCACCACTGCGGAAGCAGCGCACCATCCCGTACGGGGAGTCGACGAACGTCTCCTCGCCAGCGAGCACCTGCGCCAGCGGGACGACGTCGCAGGGGCAGTATTCAGGCGACGTGGCATCGGCGCGCGTCGGCATCGAGATCCTTCCGAACGGGTGACCGGCTCGTGCAGGCTACGTGGGCATCGCCTGACGGCCGGTCCGGTCAGAAGGCAGCGGTCGGCGTCCAGGCACCGTGGACGTCTCGGAGGACGTTGATCACCTCGCCGACCGTGGCGTACGAGCGGACCGCCGCGATGGTCGGCTCCATCACGTTGGTGCCGGCGAGGGCGGCCGTACGGAGGTGGTCCAGCGCGGCGTCGACGGCGGCCTGGTCGCGACGCGCGCGCGCTATCGTGACGCCGTGACGACGGTGGGCCTAGCCCCGGGCACCGAGCTGTCTGGCAGCCGCCCGCAGCCCCGGGCTCTCATCGTCACCGTGTACGGGCTCTATGCCCGCGAGGTCGGGGGT
>JACCYY010000359.1 GCA_013696235.1 Sporichthyaceae bacterium
GTGCACCTCCGCGACGCGCACGAGAGCCTCGACGCGATCGGCGCTGGTACGCCGGTCGTCGGATCGACGATCGCGACGGCCCGCGACGAAGCGCTGGAGCAGGTCGTCTCGCTGGAGGCGACGCTCCAGGGTTTCCGTCCGCTGCTGGAGGCGATGCCGCGCCTGCTCGGCACGGAGTCGCCGACGACGTACCTGGTCGCCGTGATGAACCCGTCAGAGCTCCGTGCGTCCGGCGGGGCGACCCTGTCGATGGGCGAGATGTCGATCGACCAGGGCGTGATCACGTTCGGTGCGTCGGGAAACACCACCGACTTCACCGACAACAACGAGATCGTCGCGTGGCCGCCGGTCGCGGACAACCCGTGGCACACGGGCCCGACCGAGAAGCTGGTCAACGCCACGTTCTCGCCGAACTGGACGACGTCCGGGGAGGAGCTGCTGCGAGCGTGGGAGGCGACGACCGGAACCGCACCGCAGGCGCTGATCGCGCTCGACGTGGTCGCGCTGGCCGAGCTGTTCCGGATCACCGGTCCCGTACAGGTCGAGGGCTACGGGACGCTCAACGCCAACAACCTCACCGAGTCGCTGGTCGGCAGTTATGACGACTTCAAAAGCTTCGAGCAGCGCAAGCGGGTGAACGAGGCGGTCATCCCGGTGCTGCGCGAGAAGCTGCTCGAGGGTGGCAAGTTCGTGCAGAAGGCGCAGGCGATGGTCGAGCAGGCCCAGGGCCGCCACGTCGTGGCGTACTTCCGCGACCCGGAGATCCAGGAGGTGATTGCCGGGCTCGGCCTGACCGGAGACCTCTCCGCGACGACGCAGGACTACCTCGGCGTCTTCACCCAGAACACGAACGCCAGCAAGGTCGACTTCTGGCAGCGCCGGACCGTCGCGTCCGAGGTGACGCTCGCCGCCGACGGCAGCGCTGACGTCGTCACGACGGTGACGATCGCGAACGACACCCCGCCGTACGAGCAACGCGTGGCCGATCCGCAGCGCGGCTACTTCACCCGCTACTCGTTCCCGCTCTACGTGCAGTCGCTCCCGGTCGGGGCCGAGGTCGCCGAGATGACCGTCGACGGCGTCGCAGTGGCGCCTCCGGCGTTCGTCGAGCGGGGACGCCCCGTGCTCCGGCACCCGCTGCAGCTCCCGCCAGGTGCCACCGCCACGGTCGTGGTGCGCTACCGGGTCCCCCAGGCGGCGGTGCCGGTCGACGGCGGCGGCCTCGAGTACGCGATCGACATCGATCCGCAGGGCACCGTGATCCCCGGGTCGTACTCGGTCCTGCTCCGGCTGCCCGAGGGCTACCGCGAGGCCGAGGTCGAGGGTGACTGGACGGTCAACCCTGACCTCAGCCTGCTGCTCGAGAGCGTCCCCAGCGTCCGGACGCACGCCACGGTCACTCTCGTGGCCGAGTAGCAACCCACCGCTCCCCCGGTACGTCGAAGCACGGACGTCGAACTCGCCGACGACCGGTAGCGTCGTGATCCGGCCACCTTGTACAGCGGGCCCCGAAGGAGGAACGACTGTGCCAACTCGGATGACGGTGATCGGCACGGGCTACCTCGGCGTGACCCATGCCGCCTGCCTCGCCGAGCTGGGCTACCACGTGGTCGGCCTCGACACCGACGAGGCGAAGGTCGCGATGCTGGCCGACGGCCGGATCCCGTTCTACGAGCCCGAGCTCGAGCCGCTGCTGCGCAAGCACATCGACTCCGGTCGGCTCCGCTTCACCACGTCGTACGCCGATGCGGCAGCGTTCGGCGACGTGCACTTCATCTGCGTCGGGACGCCGCAGCGCACCGACGGCCCGGCCGCGGACCTGCGGTTCGTCCATGCCTCCGTCGAGTCCCTCGCCCCGCTGCTGGAACGGCCCGTGCTGGTCGTCGGGAAGTCCACCGTCCCGGTGGGCACGGCGCGGTGGGTCGCGGACCGGCTGCACGAGCTCGCGCCGGCTGGCACAGACGTCGACCTGGTCTGGAACCCGGAGTTCCTGCGCGAGGGCTTCGCGGTGCAGGACACGTTGCGGCCGGACCGGCTCGTGATCGGCAGCGACACCACCAGCGGCGCGGCCCGGCTCCGCCAGGTGTACCAGCCCCTCCTGGACCTCGGTGTGCCGCTCGTCGAGACCGACCTGGCCACCGCCGAGCTCGTGAAGGCGGCGGCGAACAGCTTCCTGGCGACCAAGATCTCGTTCATCAACGCGATGGCCGAGGTGTGCGAGACCACCGGTGCGGACGTCGTCGCGCTGGCCGAGGCAATCGGCTACGACGAACGGATCGGAAAGCGCTTCCTCAACGCCGGGCTCGGCTTCGGCGGCGGCTGCCTGCCCAAGGACATCCGCGCCTTCATGGCGCGCGCCGAGGAGCTCGGCGTGGACTCCGCGCTGAACTTCCTCAAGGACGTCGACGCGATCAACAACCGCCGGCGGTCTCGGATGGTCGACCTGGCCAGGACGCAGATCGGGGGATGCTTCGAGGGTTGCGCGGTTGCCGTCCTCGGTGCCGCGTTCAAGCCCGACTCCGACGACATCCGGGACTCACCTGCACTCGACGTGGCGTCGCGGATAGCGGCCGAGGGCGGCCACGTCCAGGTCTATGACCCCAAGGCGATGGACAACGCCAGGATCCGTTACCCCGACCTCACCTACGCGCAGTCGGTGGTCGAGGCCGGCGCGGGCGCGAACGTCGTTCTGCACCTGACCGAGTGGCGGGAGTTCGTCGCGATGGACCCGGACGTCCTTGGGGCGGTCGTGCGCCACAAGCGGATCGTGGACGGCCGCAACGCCCTTGACGCCGCGCGCTGGCGCGCCGCGGGCTGGACCTACCGCGCGCTGGGCCGCCCGGACGTCGACCCGGCCTAGCGGTCAGCGTCCTTCGGCCAGGACGGCCAGCAGGTAGTCGCCGTACCCGCTCTTGCGCAGCGGCTCGGCCAGCCGCTCGAGCTGATCGGCGTCGATGAAGCCGAGCCGGTACGCGATCTCCTCCATGCAGCCGATCTTGAGACCCTGGCGCTGCTCGACCACGCGCACGAACTCGCTGGCCTGCACGAGCGAGTCGAAGCTGCCGGTGTCGAGCCAGGCGGTGCCCCGGTCGAGCACCTCGACCCGCAGCCGCCCGCGGGTGAGGTAGGCCTCGTTGACCGAGGTGATCTCCAGCTCGCCCCGCGCGCTCGGGGTGAGCCCGGCTGCGATCGCCACGACGTCGTTGTCGTAGAAATACAGCCCGGGCACGGCGTAGCTGCTCTTCGGGACGGCGGGCTTCTCCTCGATCGAGAGCACGGATCCGTCCGCGTCGAACTCCACGACGCCGTACTCCTCCGGGTTCGAGACGTGGTACGCGAACACCACGCCGCCGGTGAGCTGCCGGTGGCCGGTGAGCGCGCGGCCGAGCCCGTGACCGTAGAAGATGTTGTCGCCGAGGACGAGCGCGACGCTGTCGTCACCGATGAAGTCCGCGCCGATCACGAACGCCTGGGCCAGGCCCTCGGGCCGAGGCTGCGCCTCGTACGTGAACGTCATCCCGATCTCCGCGCCGGTGCCGAGCAGTCGCTGGAACTGCTCCTGCTCGTGCGGTGTCGTGATCACCAGGATCTCCCGGATGCCGGCGGTCATCAGGGTGCTGATCGGGTAGTAGATCATCGGCTTGTCGTAGATCGGCATCAGCTGCTTGCTGACGGCGCGGGTGATCGGGTAGAGCCGCGTACCGGTTCCACCGGCCAGGACGATCCCACGCATAGCGGCGGAGGCTAGCAGTGCGGAAAGGACCAGACTGAGGGCTGGGGCAGGCGTACGGCGTTGCACCTTGAGTCACTCCGGTCACTCTGGTAAGGAGCGTCACTCCCCGCTATCCTGACCGGGCTCAACCCCGCGAGGCTCTTCGGTTCCGCGGTCGGGCGCGGACCTCGGGAGGCAACGTTGACGCCGTCGGCCGATCGGCCCGCGCGCGGTGGCGCCCGGCCGGGACGCTCCGGCAGCCCTGCGGAGCCGGCGGAGCAAGGAGCCGCCCGCACGCACGAGCTCCAGTCGTTCGGACCGACCACCAGCACACCACGGTTCGCCGCGCAGCCGCAGGCGCGACGGTGGTCGTTCAACTACCGGGTCTCGCTCGTCCTCCTCGACGCCGCAGTGATCTTGCTCGCGCTGAGCGTTGCCGTGGTCGGGCAGTGGGGCGCGAGCCCGGTCGTCCTCGACGGGATCGGGTTCAACCTCCTCGGCGGCGGCATCAGCGTGCTCTGGCTCCTTCTCCTGGTCGCCAACGGCAGCTACGACCACCGGGTCTTCGGGGTCGGACCGGACGAGTTCAAGCGGGTGTTCGTCGCCGGCGCCCAGCTCGCCGGCATCACCGCGATCGTCGCGTACCTCGCCGACATCGGGATCGCCCGCGGCTTCCTCGCCGTCGCGGCGCCGATCGGAACGCTCGGCCTCCTGCTCGACCGCTACTTCGCCCGCAAGTACCTGCACCGGCTGCGCCGCGACGGCGAGTGGTCGCACCGCGTGCTCATCGTCGGTGACCTGGTCCGCGCCCGCGAGCTCCTGCGGACACTGACCCGTGACCGCCACGCCGGGCTGAACGTGGTCGGGGTGTGCCTGACCGACGGCACGGTCGGTGTCGCCGATCTCCGCCACGACGTGCCAGTCATGGGCGGCGCCGACGACGTGGCCGAGTCGATCACCCATCTCGACTGCGACACGGTCGCGGTCACGACCTCGCGGAACTTCGGCTCGGACGCGCTGCGCCGCCTCGCCTGGTCGCTGGAAGGGTCCGGGGTGGACGTGATCGTGGCCCCGGCGCTCACCGACGTCGCCGGCCCGAGGATCCACATCCGCCC
>JACCYY010000012.1 GCA_013696235.1 Sporichthyaceae bacterium
GACGACGGTGGCCAGTCCCACCGGCTCGCCCCGCTCGTACCAGCCGACCAGGTCGTCGAGCACGTCACGCACGGCTGGCCAGCTCGCCGCCGAGGAGCCGGGCGGGCGTCGCGGCACGGTTGTCGACCGGGCTCCCTGCCATGGGAGCACAGTACGTCGAGCCGACCCTGCCTCAGCCGTCTCGCGGGGCGACGCTGTTCGCGGCCACGAGCGCCGCGATCTGGGTAGCCGCGCGGCGGCCGCGCACCCCGTCGGCGGACTGCACCCCCATCGCAGCGACGGTCGTCCCGTCGTCGAGGTCGAGCACGAGCCACGGGTCACCTGGACCGAGCCGGACCGCCACGACCTCCGGCCAGCGGAGCTGTCGACGTCGCCAGACGTTCACGATGTCGAGGCCGTCGAGGTCGGCGCGCACGCGCGGTCGAGCCAGGAAGCTCAACCCCACCACGACGAGCGCGGCGAGCCCGACGAACCCCCAGCGGTCGCGCGTGTCGATGCCAGGCAGCACGACCGCCAGCGTCCCGAGCGCCGCAGTCACCGCGACGGCGAGCCCGATCAGCATCCACGTCGCCAGCCACGGCCGGAACGTCACCGGCAGCGCCGGAGCTCGGGGCTGCGTACTCGGCACCGCCTAGAGCCGGCAAGCGTGGATGTCGGTGACCAGGATGGCCCGGGCGCCGACCTCCCACAGCTCGTCCATGGTGCGCTGCGCGCGGGCCCGCTCGACCATCGCGCGGACCGCGACCCACCCGGTGTCAGCCAGCGGCGAGACCGTCGGCGACTCGTAGCCGGGGGTGAGCACGCTGGCCTGGGCGAGGTGCTCCACCCGGACGTCGTAGTCCATCAGGACGTAACGCCTGGCCACGAGCACGCCCTGCAACCGGCGGACGAGCTGCTCGACGGCGGGGTCCGGCCCGGCGCCGCAGCGCCGGACCAGCACGGCCTCGGACTCGAGCACCGGCTCCCCGACGATCTCCAGCCCGGCCTGCCTGATCGTGAGCCCGGTGTCGACCACGTCGGCGATGACGTCGGCGACCCCGAGCCGTACGGCTGTCTCGACCGCACCGTCGAGCGACACGAGGTCGACCTCGACGCCGTGACCGGCGAGGTACTTCCCGACCACGTGCGCGTACGACGTGGCGACCCGCAGCCCGGCGAGGTCTGCCAGCGTCGCCACCTCGCCAGGCCGCGCGGCGAAGCGCAGGGTCGAGCCGCCGAAGTCCAGCGCCAGTGTCTCCTCCGCGCCGGCCGGGCTGTCCAGGAGCAGGTCCCGGCCGGTGATTCCGGCGTCGAGCGTGCCGGATCCGACGTACGTCGCGATGTCGCGGGGGCGGAGGAAGAAGAACTCCGCATCGTTGTCCGGATCGGCGACCACCAGCTCACGTCCACCACCGCGCTGCCGGTAGCCCGCCTCGCGCAGCATCGTGGTCGCGGGATCGGCCAGCGTGCCCTTGTTCGGCACCGCGATCCGCAGCACGTCGCCCCCTCGTCCGCCTCGGCCGTCAGAGTCGAGCGTAGACGTCGGCCAGCGTGAGGCCCCTGGTGATCATGAGGACCTGGGTGCGGTAGAGCAGCTGGGCCACCTCGTCGGCGGTTCGCTCGGCCGACTCGTGCTCGGCCGCCATCCACGCCTCGGCGGCCTCCTCGACCACCTTCTTGCCCGCCTCGTGCACGCCCGCGGCCACCGCGACCACCGTGCCGGACGCCGGGTCACCGTCGTGCACCTTGGCCACCAGCTCGCCGTACAGCGCGTCGAAGGTCTTCATGCCCGCGAGCCTACGGCCGGGCCCAGATCCGGCGTCCTACCCGAGCGTCTCGACGACCGGCGACTCGGCGGTGGCGGCGGTGGGCTGCTCGTCGCGCTGCGCCCGCATCCAGACGAAGAAGCCCCAGATGACGAACCCGCCGTACACCGCGTAGAGGATCGCCGACGGGTAGAACCCGGCCTTGAGAAGAAGGGGAACGCCGACGATGTCGACGCCGACCCAGATCAGCCAGAACTCCGTCCAGCCGCGCGCCATCCCGTACGTGGCGAGCACGGAGCCGGTGAAGATCCAGGCGTCGGCCCACTGCCCGTACGAGCCGATCGCGCCGAAGATCTGCGAGAAGACGACAGTTCCGGCCGCGGCCGCCACCAGGATCCCGATCCGTTCGTTCCGCGTCGCCCACCGCGGCACGATCGCCGGGACGTCCGCGGCCGCGCCGGCGCGGTCCCGCTTGGCCTGCCGCCAGCGCACGAAGCCGTACACCGACACCGCGATGAAGAAGATCTGGCGGCCGGCCTGGCCGTAGAGGTCCACGGCCTGAGGCGTGTTGAACACCCCGCCGAGAAAGACGGTGAACAGCAGCACGTTCCCGACGATGCCGACCGGCCAGGCCCACACCTGCCGGCGCATGCCCCCGACCGCCGACGCCAGCCCGAACAGGTTGCCGACGACCTCGCGCCAGAGGATGTGGTTGTCGGTCCCAAAGGTGATCTGCGCGTCCAGCAGATCGACGAAGAAGTCCATGATCGCTCCCGGGCAGCTGAGGTGCTCCGGGGATCAGAACGACTGCCGACGCCGGGGTCATCCCCGTACGCCGAGAGACTCGCCGCGCCTGGGCAACCAGTCGTGGCGTGCGTGCGCCTCCCATCCGGACTCTCACCGTCGGTCCAGGAGTTTCACCTGATCAACCGGCCGCTGGCTGCGGACGGGTCGCGGACTGTCACCGCCGGTTCGGATTTTCACCGACCCCGGAGCACGCGTTGTGTCGTGTCGGCAGCAGTATCGCAGACCGCCGTTCGGCGCCGGTGTGGATGCCACGACGAGCTCGCGCAGCCAGCCGGACCGCCGACCACGGCGCCCTCGTGGCCCACGCAGGCTCAGCCGGAGTCGATCGGTGGCCGGCCGGCTTCTGCGATCCTGCGCAGGTCCGCGACGGCGACGGCAGCGTCGTCGGCGCCGAAGACAGCCGAGCCGGACACGAACGTGTCGGCCCCCGCCTCTGCACAGGCCGCGATCGTGCTCGCGCTCACCCCGCCGTCCACCTGGATCCGGAGCTCGAG
>JACCYY010000015.1 GCA_013696235.1 Sporichthyaceae bacterium
CAGCTGCTCGACCGCGTCCCCGCGGCCACCGGGCGAGCGATCCCAGAGTGGTTCCAGACCATGGAAGCCGGCCCCGCGTTCCTGCGCTTCGCCGACCGGGTGAACTGGTTGCGCAACGAGCACGAGATCTCCCACGGGCACGCGACGGCCATCGTGCACGAGTACGACAAGCACCGCGCCGCACGCAGCATGCGCTGACGCGCCGGTCGACGACAAGGCCGGCCGCCCGGCTGATGATCACGCGGGCTGACGTCGCCCGGAGCGACGTCTCACCCCAAGATGATCAACGGGACCGAGCGGGTCCCATCGCCTGCATCCCGGCGGGCAGGTCCTCGGCGTGCACGACCACCAGCCGCCGGGTCGCGCGGGTGAGCGCGACGTAGAGGTCGTGCCGACCCCGGTCGCGCTCGGCCACGATCGCGGCCGGCTCGACCACGACGACGGTGTCGAACTCCAGTCCCTTGGCGGTCCGCGCGGTGAGGACGACGGCGGGGCTGTCGAGCGTCGCCGCACCGGACGTCGAGGCGCCAGGCATGTCGGCGGCGACGGCTGCCGCGACCGCTGCCAAGCCCGCAGCCGGTACGACGACGCCCACGGTGCCCGCGCCGTCGTACGCGTCAACCTCCCGACGGACGACCCGCGCCACGACGGCGGGGAGCTCGGCCGCCGCCACGCGGTGCGCCACCGGGTCCTCGCCGACCGAGCGGATCCCCTGCGGTGCTTGCGCCATCGGGTCGGCGACCCGGAGCACCTCCGCCGCCACACTCATGATCTCCGCCGGCGTGCGGTAGTTCACCGTGAGCTCGACGCTGCGCCACCGGTCACCGGCGTACGGGTCGAGCACCTCACCCCATGACCGGATGCTCGACGGCCCGCTCGCCTGGGCCAGGTCGCCGACCACGGTCATCGAGCGGCCCGGCGCCCGGCGGGCCAGCATCCGCCAGGCCATCGGCGAGAGCTCCTGCGCCTCGTCCACGACCACGTGCCCGTACGTCCAGGCCCGGTCCTCGCTCGCGCGGTCGGCGGTGGAACGGCGGGTCGGCGTCCCCCGGTAGCGCGCGGCAACCAGGCCGGCGTCCACCGGTACGGACAGGTCGAGCTCGGCCAGCATGTCGGCGGCGTACCCCTCGTCCATCGCCTCCTCCACGCGCTGGGCCACCAGCGCCGGGTCGGCGGCCACGATCGTGCCCAGCAGCTCGGCGAGCTCGTCGAGCAGGGGCACGTCGGCCTCCGTCCAGCCATTGCCCGGCGGGCGCTCGAGCCGCCTCCGCTCGGACTCGGTGAGCCGGTGCGACGCGCGGCGCAGCGCGAAGCGGTCGGCGTAGAGGCTTGTGAGCACGTCCTGCGGGCGCAGCACGGGCCACCAGTCGTCGAGCGCGGACAGCACCGGCTCGTGCTCGCGGAGCTCGTCGATCAGGTCGGAGCGCGCCTCGGCGTCGAGCACACCCCGGCCGATCGCCGCCGCGGCCTGCGTTGCGAGCGCGTCCAGCATCTCGCGCAGGAACACAGCCCGGGCCCGGTTGTGCGCGCGCCGGGTTCGTCGAGCCCGGCTGCGCCACTGCGAGACCGCATCACGGTCGACGGTCAGCACCACGCGGCCGTACGGGATCGCGACCGGCTGCCGGGGGAGCTCCTGGCGCGACCGGACCGCCTCGGCGAGCACCACGGCCATGCGCGCGTCACCCTTGATCGCCGCCACCTCGTCCGGCTCGACGGTCTCCGCGCGGACACCGGGGTAGAGCCGGCCGACCGTCGACAGCACCACCCCGGTCTCGCCGAGTGACGGCAGCACGCGCTCGATGTACCGGAGGAACACCTCGCCCGGCCCGACCACGAGCACCCCACGCGAGGCGAGCCGCTCGCGGTGCTCGTAGAGCAGGTACGCCGCGCGGTGGAGCGCGACGGCGGTCTTGCCGGTGCCGGGGCCGCCGTCGACGACGAGCACCCCGGCGAGGTCCGAGCGGATCACCGCGTCCTGCTCAGCCTGGATCGTCGCGACGATGTCGCGCATGTGGCCGGTCCGCCCGGCACCCAGGGCCGCCAGCAGCGCGCCCTCCCCGGCCAGGTGCCGGCGATCGCCGTCGGCCATCTCGTCGAGGTCGAGCAGGTCGTCCTCGACGCCGAGCACCCGGCGCATCCGCGTGCGGATGTGGCGGCGCCGGACCACCCCCTCCGGCGACTTCGGCGTGGCGGCGTAGAACGGCCGGGCGGCCGGCGCGCGCCAGTCGACCAGCAGCCGGTCGTACTCGCGGCTGGACATGCCGATCCGGCCGACGTAGAGCTCGACCCCGTCCGTACGGTCGATCCGCCCGAAGCAGAGGCCCTCCTCGACGCCTTCCAGCTGGGCGAGCCGGTCCTCGAGCTGGTGGGCCCGCGCGTCGCGCTCGGACCGACCCTGGTGCGTCAGGCCGGACACGCCCTGCCGGCGGACCCCGCCGAGGTCGGTGGTCGTCTGCGCACGCAGGTGGTCGAGACGGTCGTACAGGCGGGTGATGTACGCCTGCTCGAGGCGCACCTCGTCCTGGACCAGCGCGACCGACTCGGCCGACGTCCGGGTTTCTGCCTGCTCGGCGGGTCGACCGATGTCGATCTCCTCCTGGCGTCGGGCAGCGGATGTGCTGGCTGGGGCAGCGAAGATGCGGGAGAGCATTCTCTCCCGGTCGGGTTGCTCCTGGCACACCGGGGTGAGGCGCGGGGTTGACCAACGGGCGAGCGGCCCACCTCCACGAGGAGG
>JACCYY010000024.1 GCA_013696235.1 Sporichthyaceae bacterium
CGGCTCACCGCCGGTGAAGCGGACCTCGTCGACGCCCAGCTGCTCGACCGCGACCTTGACCAGGCGGACGACCTCGTCGTCGGTCAGCAGGTTGGTCTTGCTCAGCCAGTCCAGGCCCTCGGCCGGCATGCAGTAGGTGCAACGCAGGTTGCACTTGTCGGTCAACGAGACCCGTAGATCGGTCGCGACCCGCCCGAAGCCGTCGAGGAGTCCGTGGCCGATCATCTGCACGGGACTCCTTCCTCGGGCCGAGGCGCGTCGCCGCACGACCGGCGCCGGATCACTGCTCCCAGGCTACGTGCTCGCCGGCCCGCGCGCCGTCCGTGCGTTCCGGCGACCCACGCTCTCGCCAGGCCAGCACCACGGTCGCGACGGCGAGTACCGTCGCCGGGTGGAGCGTCGTCGGGTGCTGGGGCTGCTGCGCCAGCCCAGCTGGATCGGCCTGACGCTCGTCGTGATCATGCTCGGCATCACGTTCACCGAGCTCGGCCTCTGGCAGCTGCGCCGGCATGACGAGCGGGCGGCCGCGAACGCGTTGCTCGTGGCGAACCTCGCCGCCGCGCCCGTCGCTGTCACGGACCTCCTCCCTGCCGACCAGCCACTGCCGGGCGCGGACGAGTGGCGGGCGGTCACCGCCTCGGGCGTGTACGACCCGGAGCAGGAGGTGCTCGTGCGCAACCGCTCGTACGAGGGCGAGCTGGGGTACGAGGTCGTCACGCCGCTGGTGCCGTCGACGGGGCCGGCCGTGCTCGTCCTGCGCGGTTGGGTGCCGAACGGGTCGAGCGCGGCGACGGTCCCGGCCGTACCTTCGGCACCGGGTGGTGAGGTGGTGGTGACCGCGCGGCTGCGGCCGACGCCGACGGGCGGCATCGACGCCACCGGCCTCCCGGCGGGACAGGTGCGGCAGCTGGCGGTCCCGGTGCTCGCCGGGTCGCTCCCGTACGAGGTGCTCGAGGGCGGATACGCCCAGCTCGTCGTCGGTGCCCCCGGCTCGGACGCGGGGCTCGCCGGTCCGCGGGCACTGACGGCTCCCGAGCCGAACGCCGGACCGCATCTCCCCTACGCCGTTCAGTGGTTCCTGTTCGGGGTGATCGCGATCGGTGGGTGGGGCGTCCTGCTGCGCGCGGGGCTCCGGGAGGAGCCGGGTGCCCGGCCGCACGCCGTGCGCGAACGGCCACCCGTGGCGGTGGGGCCGCGATGAGCTGCCGGATCGAGGACTACGGGTTGATCGGCGACATGCAGTCGGCTGCGCTGGTCGGGCGCGACGGGTCGATCGACTGGCTGTGCCTGCCCCGATTCGACTCCGGCGCGTGCTTCGCCGGGCTCCTCGGCGACGACGAGAACGGCCACTGGCGACTGGCTCCGCAGCGCGGCGGGATGGCCACCCGACGCCAGTACCGCGGCGACACCCTGGTGCTCGAGACCGAGTGGGAGACCCCCGGCGGCATGGTGCGGGTGATCGACTTCATGCCGCCGCGCCACCAGGCGCCGGACGTCGTACGGATCGTCGAGGGCGTCCGGGGGCGGGTCCGGATGTCGTCGGTGCTGCGACTCCGGCTGGACTACGGGCGGTCCAAGCCATGGGTCCGGCGCATCGACGGGCAGTACGTCGGGGTGGCCGGGCCGGACGCGCTGTGGCTCCGCTCGGACGTCCCGCAGCACGGCCGCGACTTCGCCACCGTCGCGGACTTCTCGGTCGCGGCCGGTGAGCGGGTCGGCTTCGTGCTCACCTGGCACCCCTCGCACCTGCCCGCTCCGGATCCCGTGGACGCGGACGACGCGCTCGCCGAGACCGAGCGCTTCTGGACCGAGTGGGTCTCGAGGTCGACGTACCGCGGGGAGTGGCGCGATGCCGTCGTACGGTCGCTGGTCGTCCTCAAGGCGCTGACGTACGAACCGACCGGCGGCATCGTGGCGGCGCCGACGACGTCGCTGCCGGAGGACATCGGCGGCGTTCGCAACTGGGACTACCGCTTCTGCTGGCTGCGCGACGCGACGATGACGCTGCTCGCTCTGCTCTCGGCCGGCTACGTCGAGGAGGCTTCGGCCTGGCGCGAGTGGTTGCTCCGCGCGATCGCCGGCTCGCCGTCTGACCTGCAGATCATGTACGGCGTCGGCGGCGAGCGGCGCCTGGTCGAGTCCGAGCTCGACTGGCTGGCCGGCTATGAAGAGTCAAGGCCGGTCCGGATCGGCAACGCCGCCGCCGAGCAGTTCCAGCTCGATGTCTACGGCGAGGTGATCAGCTGTCTGGCCACCGCTCGGGAGGCCGGCATGGCCCCGCAGGTGCACGCCTGGCGGATGCAGACGAAGCTCCTGGACTTCCTGGAGGGCGCCTGGCGACGACCCGACGAAGGACTCTGGGAGGTCCGTGGGCCGCAGCAGCACTTCACCCACTCGAAGGTCATGGCGTGGGTGGCGTTCGACCGGATGGCGCGCTCGGCGGGCGACGGGCAGTTCGGCGGACCGGTCGACCGATGGATTGCAATCCGCGACGAGATCCACCGGGAGGTCTGCCAGCGCGGCTACGACCCGGATCGCAACACGTTCACGCAGGCGTACGAGTCGCCGCACCTCGACGCGGCGACCTTGATGATCCCGCAGCTGGGCTTCCTCCCGGCGACCGACAAGCGGGTGGTCGGGACGATCGAGGCGGTCCAGCGTGAGCTCTGCGTCGACGGGTTCGTGCTCCGGTACCGCCCCGACCGCACTGAGGACGGCCTGCCTGGTGACGAGGGCGCCTTCCTTGCGTGCAGCTTCTGGCTGGCCACCGACCTCGCGATGATCGGCCGCGTGGGCGAGGCGCGCGCGCTCTTCGAACGGCTCCTCGACCTGCGGAACGACCTGGGTCTCCTGGCCGAGGAGTACGACCCGCGCCTGGGTCGCCAGGTCGGCAACATGCCGCAGGCGTTCAGCCATGTGCCGCTGGTCAACACCGCCGTCGGGCTCTCGGCGGCCGCCGGTCCGACGCCGGTCGGTCAGGCCGTCAGACCCCGGCCACCCGGCCGACGAGCTTCGGCAGGACCTCGCTGATCGATGCGCGGAGGACGGCGTCGGCGAGCTCGTCGTACGGCGTCGGTTGAGCGTTGATGATCACGAGACGCGCGCCGTGCCGGGAGGCGATCTCGCACAGACCCGCTGCCGGCTGGACCTGGAGGGAGCTCCCGATCGCGAGAAACAGGTCGCACGACCCGGCCGCCTCCATCGCGGCGGCGAGCACGTCCGGGAGCAGCGACTGGCCGAACGAGATGGTCGCGGACTTGAGGATGCCGCCGCATGCGGTGCACGCGGGATCCGGCTCGCCCGCGGACACCCGGTCGAGTGCCTCGCGCATCGGGATCCGTCGGCCGCAGCCGAGGCAGTCGGCGCCGAAGACGGTTCCGTGGATCTCGATCACCCGGTCCCCGGACTGCCCGGCGCGCTGGTGGAGCTCGTCGATGTTCTGGGTGATCACCGCGCGCAGCCGACCGTCGTGCTCCAGGTCGACCAGCGCGCGGTGGCCGTCGTTCGGGATCGCGGCCCAGGCCGGGTGATCGAGGCGGTTCTGCCAAGCCAAGCGGCGCAGCTCCGGGTCCTCGACGTAGTGCTGGAGCGTGAACATCCGCTCTGCGCCCGGATCGCGCGTCCACACGCCGTTGGGCCCGCGGAAGTCGGGGATGCCCGAGTCGGTGGAGATGCCGGCGCCGACGAGCGCGGTGATGCTCGCCGGACCGGCCGCCGCGATCCAGTCACGGATCATCCCGAACGTGGTGGACCCGGCACCGGATGGAATCGGCGAAGGAGAGCTCACCGGTGGCACGATACGGCGATGGACCTCGGACTCAGCGAGCGCGCGTACGTCGTCACCGGTGGGACGCGCGGGTTGGGTCGGGCGACTGCGCGCGTGCTCGTCGAGGAGGGTGCCCGCGTCCTGCTCACCGGCCGCGACCAGACCAGGGCGGCGGCCGCGGCTAGCGAGCTCGGCCGTGGCGTCGCCGCCGGGCTCGCCGCCGACAACGGGGACCGGGGAGCCGCCGAGCGGGTCGTGGCGACGGCGAAGGCTCGCTTCGGCCGGCTGGACGGTGCCCTGATCAGTGTCGGCGGGCCGCCGTCCGGCCGCATCCTC
>JACCYY010000031.1 GCA_013696235.1 Sporichthyaceae bacterium
GCTCGAGCCCTGTCGGTCCAGCTCCGGCTGTTCGCCCCGGTGCTGCCGTTCGCTACCGAGGAGGTCTGGTCCTGGTGGCTGGACGGCTCGGTGCACCGGGCTACGTGGCCCACGGTCGACGAGCTCGGCGATGGCGCTGACGGCGACCCGCGCGTGCTCACCGCGGTCGCGCTCGCCCTTCGTGACATCCGCAAGTCCAAGTCCGAGGCCAAGGTGTCGATGAAGACCGACGTCGCGGTCGCGACGGTGTCCGGTCCGGCCGCGCACGTCGCGCTGGTCCGCGTCGCCGGCGCCGACCTCGCCGCCGCCGGTCGCGTCCAGCACCTCTCGTACGCGGAGCAGCCGGCTGAGGCACCTGCCGTGTCCGTCCAGCTCGAGGCCTGACCGACCCGACCGCCGAGACCACTGTGCCGGCCGCACCCCGTCGGCGACCCCACCTTCCGCTCCCCGGACCGCCGCCCCCGCCGGCCCCGGACCGATCGATGGGCGCTGGGCGCCGTTCCAGCCGGCGTGTCGCGGTGCTGAGCGCCCTCCGACCGGGGTCAGATGCGGGATCCACAGGCCGGCACCGAGGTCGGCGGTCCCCAGGTGTCGCTCTTGGGCTCCGGGACACGCTGGGCGCGACATCGTTGTCGGCGTGCATGAGCAGTTGATGGCCCTCGTGGGGTCGGGCCACGGCGTGGTGGCGCTGGCCGACGCGCGCCGTCGGGTCAGCCCATCTGCGCTACGGCACTCGGTGCGGCGCGGCGAGCTCGTTCGGGTCCTGCCCAGTGTGTACGTGGTCGCCGGGCTCGACGACGACCCAGCAACGTTGCGGCGCGCCGCGCTCGCGTATGCGGGTCCGGCGTCCGTGCTCAGCCATCTCTCGGCGCTGCAGGCCTGGGAGATGCCGGTGCCCGCCGGGTTGCCGGATCACGTCACGGTCCCCACATCGTGCCGCCCTCGAGCGGTCGAACCGGTTCGGTTCCACCGCAGCCAGCGGCTCTCGCCGCAGAACCGCGACGTGGTCGAGCGCGCTGGTCTCCCGACGGTTCGGCTCGAGCGCGCGATCGTCGAGAGCTGGCCGCTGCTTCGGGACGACGCCCGTCGAGCCACCGCGATCGTCGCGTTCCAGCGCCGGATGACGACACCCGCCCGGCTCCGGCGTGCCCTCGGCGAGCTCCCGAAGCTTCCTGACCGACGGCCGCTGCACGAGCTGGTGGACCTGCTCGAGCAGGGCTGCCAGAGCATGCTCGAGATCTGGGGGTACCTCGAGGTCTTCCAACACCCTGCTCTTCCACCCTCGCGCGGGCAGGTCCCGATCCAGATCGGTGGGCGCACCGTGTACCTCGACCGGCTGTTCGAGGCCGAGCTGGTGAACGTCGAGCTCGATGGGCGGAAGTACCACTCCTCCCTCCAAGATCGCGAGCGGGACCTCCGTCGGGACGCGATGCTGTCGGCAAGAGGGCTGCTCGTCGCCCGCTTCAGCCACGACCGCATCGTGCACGAGCCCGCGCAGGTGGTTGCCGAGCTGCTCGAGATCCTGGCCGTGCGCCGCCGCCAGTTCGGCGCCCCCGGAACCGCGGGCGCCGATCGATGGGCGTCCTAGCCCGCAACACGCCGGTGGGCGCGACACGTATCGCCCATCGACGGACACGGTCAGCCCCGGTCGGAGTCAGCCGCCGGCGATCGATGGGCGTCCGAGCCCTCAACACGCCGCAGGGAGCGACTCGCAACGCCCTTCGATCGACGCGGAACCGCCGACTGCACCGCGATCCGCCGATCAGGCGTCGGCGGGATCAACCGCCTGCTTGATCGCGGAGATGTCGATCTCGAGGGTGACCTTCTCGCCGACCAGCACGCCGCCGGCCTCGAGCGGCGCGTTCCAGTTCACGCCCCAGTCCTTGCGATTCACCACGGTCCTGCCCTCGAGGCCGATGCGGACGTTGGCGTACGGGTCGACGGCTGCGCCGGTGTACTCCACGTCGAGCGTGACGGACTTGGTGACGTCCTTGATCGTGAGGTCGCCGGTCACCTTGTACCTGTCGTCGCCCAGAGCCTCGATGCTGGTGCTTCGGTAGGTGAGCTCCGGGTAGGTCTCCATGTCGAAGAAGTCGTTGCTCCGCAGATGCCCGTCGCGCTGCTCGTTGCCCGTGTCGATGCTCGTCGCGACGATGTTGAGCTCGCCGCTCCCGCTCGTCGGGTCGGTCTCGTCGAGGCTGAGGGTGCCGGTGAAGTCGTGGAACGATCCGCGCACCTTGGTGACCATGGCGTGACGGGCGACGAATCCGAAGCGGCTGTGGGCCGGGTCGATCACGTACGTACCGGTCAGGGACTGCGTGGTGGTGGACTGGGTCACGGAGATCCTCCAGGATCGGGTCGCGTCAACCGGCGGTCGACGTCGTTGCTCCGATAAAGTGATTGCCTAAGCAAGTTATTCCGGGTGCGTGAAGGTGGTGGGTGTGTCCGAGTCGACCTCGTCGACGGATCCGGCCCAGCCGTTGACGGCGGCGGAGGAGCGGGCTTGGCGGGCCTTCGCGCGCGCTCTCGTCACGGTCCCCCGCGCCCTCGACGCGGACCTGGAACGGGCCCAGAACATGTCGCTCGGCGAGTACATGGTGCTGATGAACCTGTCCGAGGCGTGCGACCGCTCGCTGCGGATGTCCGAGATCGCCGCCCGGGGTGGGCTGTCCCCCAGCCGGATCAGCCGAGTTGTCGAGAGCCTGGTCACCGAGGGGCTGGTACGGCGCGACCGGTCGGCGAAGGACGGGCGGGTGCAGATCGCGGTCCTCACCGACGCCGGGTTCGCCCGGCTCCGAGCGGTCTACCCGATCCACCTGGCGAGCGTGCGCCGCAACGTCGTCGATCACCTCGACGGGGTCGATCTCGATGCCCTGGCCCGGGCCGCCGCCCGCTTCGCCCCGGCCTGCCCGCCGCCGACCGACAACTAGCCCGAGTCAGCTGTGCCGGCGGATCGCCTCGCCCATCTGCTGCACCACATCCCGCAGGATCGGACGCGGCGTGGCGAAGTTGAGGCGGACGTGTCCTGCGCCGACCTGCCCGCACGCCAGTCCGTCGGTGAGCGCGACCCCGGCCTCCGACCGGAAGAACGCGCCGAGCGGTTCCTCGATCGCCAGCTCGCGGCAGTCGAGCCAGGCGAGGAATGTCGCCTCGGGTGAGGTGAAGCGCACACCGGGCAGGTGCTCGCTGACCAGATCGGCGAGCAGACGGCGGCTGCCGTCCAGGTACTCGAGCACATCGGCGAACCACCCGCCGTCGTCGCGGTACGCCGCGACGGCTGCGACCATGCCGAGGTTGCCCGTACCGACCGAGGAGAAGAACCCGATCTCGCGCCAATGCTCCTCGTCGACCGGGTTGCTCGTGATCAGCTGGGCGCACTTGAGCCCAGGAACGTTCCACGCCTTGGACGCCGACATCGCCGTGATGGCGTGGCCGGCGGCCACCGGTGACACTGTCGCGTACGGCACGTGGGACCGGTCGCCGTACGTGATCGGTGCGTGGATCTCGTCCGCGAACACCCGGACGTCGTAGCGCCCGGCCACTTCGCTCAGCGCCACCAGTCCCTCGCGAGTCGCCACCGTGCCCAGCGGGTTGTGCGGGTTGCACAGCACAAGCACCGCGCTTCCGACCCGATCGAGCACGGTGGTCAAGCCGGCCAGGTCGAGCGCCGCACGCCCGTCCGGATCGCGGACGGCGGGCAGCTCGATGAGGTCGCGCCCATGCATCTGCGGGACGAGCAGGAACGGCATGTACGCGGGAGTCGGGATGATCACCGGGCACCCCGGGGTGGAGAA
>JACCYY010000089.1 GCA_013696235.1 Sporichthyaceae bacterium
CTCCTCGTCGCGGTCCCGCACCCGGACGACGAGACGCTCGCGCTCGGCGGCATCCTGAGGCACCTGGACGAAGCCGGCGTCGAGCTGAGCCTCGTGATCGTGACCGGCGGCGAGGCCGCGTACGGCGACGGTCCGGCCGGGGCGGAGGCACTCGGTCGGACCCGGCGCGGTGAGCTGGCCGCGGCGATGGCCGCACTGGGTGTGCAGCCGACCGTGACCTGGCTCGGCTGGCCGGACGGCCTGGTCGCCGATCACGAGGCTGAGGTGACCGCAGACCTGGCGCGCTCCCTCACGGCCGGCCGGGAGGGCACCCGGACGGTCGTGCTCGCGCCCTGGGTGCACGACCCGCACCCTGACCATCAAGCGGTCGGCCGGGCGGCTGGCGCCGCCGGGCGCCGGGCGGGGCTCGACCCATGGTCCTACCCGGTGTGGATGCGCCACGGGCACGCTCCGGACGACCCCGCGGTGCCGTGGGCGCGGCTCCGCCGGATCGTGCTCTCGGCCGAGGACCGCGCGGCCAAGCAGGTGGCGATCGCCTGCCATCGCAGCCAGCTCACCGGGCCCGATGGCCGCGGCCCGGTGCTGCCGGCCGAGCTGGTCGAGCACTTCTCCGACGGTCACGAGCTGCTCGTCACGCCGGCCCCGGCGGCGGACGACGCGGGCTGGCACTTCGACGCGCTGTACGAGGGCAACCCGGACCCCTGGGCAGCCGGGACGAGCTGGTACGAGGCGCGCAAGCGGGCCGTCCTGCTGGCGGCGCTGCCGCTGGAGCGCTACCAGCTGGTCTGGGAACCCGGGTGCTCCCTCGGGGTGCTGACCGCGGCGCTCGCGGTACGCGCCGACCGCGTGGTCGCGAGTGACGTGAGCCCCCGAGCGGTCGCGGCGGCGGCGCGCCGCTCGGCCGGGTTCGGGCACGTCGAGGTGTCCGTCGCCCGCCTGCCCGACGACCCGCCACCGATCCGACCCGGCACCGCTGACCTCGTCGTGCTGAGCGAGGTGCTCTACTACCTCGAGGCGCCGGCTCGGGTCCGGGCGCTCGACCTGGCCGCCGAGCTCGTGTCACCGCAGGGGCACCTGGTCGTCGTGCATTGGCGCGGCCATCCCGTCGACGCGCACTGCTCCGGCGAGGAGGCGAACCACGAGGTCCTCGCTCGGTTCGGAGACCCGTTGGCACACCACCTCGACGAGCGATTCGTGCTCGACGTCATCCGGGCGGGCCCCGGTGGTTGACGTCGTGGTGGTCGTGCCAGCCCGCGACGAGGAAGCGCGGATCGCCTCGTGCACCCGCAGCGTGAGGCGCAGCCTGGCGCACGCAGTGCGGACCGGGGCGGTCGACCGGGGTGCGATCGTCGTGGTCGGCCACCGATGCCTCGACGACACGCTCGGGCGGGCTCAGTCCGAGCTGGCCGGCGGCCGGCACGCCCTGCTTGCCGAAGCCGGCGCGACGACCGTCGGTGAGGTGCGCGCGCTCGGCGTCCGAGCCGCGATCGACCTCCTCCCGTACGGTGCCCGCGCCTCCCGCCGGGGCGGCGTGTGGGTGCTCAGCACGGACGCGGACACCGTGGTCCCGCTGACCTGGGTGGTGGACGTGCTCCGGCACGCGCGCGACGGCAACACGCACGCGGTCGTCGGGATGGCCCGGCTCGCCGGCGACCGTCTCGTCACGCCACATGCCCACGCCGCGTACCGCCGGATCATCGAGGCCGGGCTCCGTGGCCGCGAGCACGACCACGTCTACGGCGCCAATCTCGCGGTCCGCGCCGACGCGTACGCCGCGGTCGGCGGGTTCGGTCCCGTGGTGCTGGGGGAGGACCAGGCACTGGTCGACGCCCTCGCCCAGCAGGGCTTCGTCGTGGCTCGGCCGCGGGACGTCGTCGTCGCAACGAGCGGGCGGCGCCACGGCCGGGCGCCCGGCGGACTCGCCGACCTCCTGGCCCGGCTCGACGGTCTGGGCGACGCCCGGGGTGCCGGGCCCCGAGCCGGCGAGTTGAGCGCGCGTCCGCAGGTGGCGTAGACTCATCGGTCGGCTGTCAGCCGGCTCCCGACGCATGACCGCGGCAAGGTCATGGTGCGTCTTCCAGAGCCGTACGGACGCCCGTCGGAGTTCTCGGTGCTGCTTTGGGTGCTGTTTCTCCGGGGCACGCCGTCAGACCGCCAAGTGACCCACCAGTTCGGCTGCTCGACCACGTGTCGGGCAGCGCAGCGATGACCGGCAACAGAGATGCGGAGGACATGGCCAAGAAAGAAGGGGCCATCGAGATCGAGGGCACCGTCGTGGAGTCGCTCCCGAATGCAACGTTTCGGGTTGAGCTCGCGAACGGGCACAAGGTTCTCGCGCACATCAGCGGCAAGATGCGGATGCACTACATCCGGATCCTGCCCGACGACCGGGTCGTGGTCGAGCTCAGCCCGTACGACCTGTCGCGCGGCCGCATCGTCTACCGCTACAAGTAAATCGGTCTGGAGACAGTGATGAAGGTCAAGCCGAGCGTCAAGAAGATGTGTGACAAGTGCAAGGTGATCCGCCGTCACGGGCGGGTCATGGTGATCTGCGACAACCTGCGCCATAAGCAGCGGCAGGGCTGAATCGCAACCTCGAGCGTTCCCGCTCGACCGGTGCCTGCCCCGTGAGGGCAGTCCCGGTCGCCACCCCCGGCACGGAGGCCGGGGACCCGCTGGGCAGGCGGGACCGCAGGAACGCGACAGACCTCCGTACGACGAAAGGACGACCTGCCCGATGGCACGACTCGTAGGCGTCGACCTCCCCCGCGACAAGCGGCTCGAGGTGGCGCTGACCTACATCTTCGGCATCGGCCGGACCAGGGCCCAGCAGACTCTCGCAGCGACCGGCGTCAGCCCGGACCTGCGGGTGCACGAGCTGGGCGACGAGGAGCTAGTCAAGCTTCGCGACTGGATCGAGGCCACCTACAAGATCGAGGGCGACCTGCGCCGTGAGGTGCAGGCAGACATCCGCCGCAAGGTCGAGATCGGCTGCTACCAAGGCATCCGCCACCGCCGTGGCCTGCCGGTCCGCGGCCAGCGCACCCACACGAACGCGCGCAGCCGCAAGGGTCCGCGCAAGGCCATCGCCGGCAAGAAGAAACCGGGCAAGAAGTGAGCTACTACTCGCCGAGGGGCTCCAGTCCGGTGGTTGCTCGCTCGTCGCACCGGCTCGGGTTAGAACACCCCGATCTCGAAGGAGTTCGTAAGTATGCCCCCTAAGTCCAGGGCTCAAGCTGCGAAGAAGGTGCGGCGCAAAGAGCGGAAGAACGTCACCCACGCGCACGCGCACATCAAGAGCACCTTCAACAACACGATCGTCTCGATCAGCGACCCGGCGGGCAATGTCATCGCCTGGTCCAGCTCGGGCTCCGTCGGCTTCAAGGGCTCCCGCAAGTCGACGCCGTACGCGGCGCAGATGTGCGCGGAGGCCGCGGGTCGTCGCGCCCAGGAGCACGGGGTGAAGAAGGTCGACGTCTTCGTGAAGGGCCCCGGCTCCGGCCGGGAGACCGCGATCCGCTCCCTGCAGGCCGTCGGGCTCGAGGTCGGCACGATCCAGGACGTCACCCCCATGCCGCACAACGGCTGCCGCCCGCCCAAGCGCCCCCGCGTCTGACCAGGAGACGACACCGATCATGGCTCGTTACACCGGACCACTCACCAAGAAGTCCCGCCGTCTCGGCATGGACCTCGTCGGCGGCGACAAGGCGTTCGAACGCCGCCCGTACCCGCCGGGCCAGCACGGCCGCGGCCGGGTCAAGGAGAGCGAGTACCGCCTCCAGCTGCACGAGAAGCAAAAGGCCCGCTACACCTATGGCGTGCTGGAGAAGCAGTTCCGGCGCTACTACGAGGAGGCGACGCGCAAGTCCGGCAAGACCGGTGACGCGCTGCTGCAGATCCTCGAGTCGCGGCTGGACAACGTCGTGTACCGCGCGGGTCTGGCCAAGACCCGGCGGCACGCCCGCCAGCTCGTGAACCACGCGCACTTCACGGTGAATGGCCACAAGGTCGACATCCCGTCGTACCGCGTGCAGGGCCACGACATCGTCGACGTGCGGGAGAAGTCGCGTGACATGACCCCGTTCATCATCGCTCGCGAGACGCACGGCGACCGGACCCCTCCGGCCTGGCTCGAGGTCCTGCCGACCGCCCTGCGGATCCTGGTCCACCAGCTCCCGACCCGCCAGCAGATCGACACCCAGGTCCAGGAGCAGCTCATCGTCGAGCTGTACAGCAAGTAGCTCCAGCCCGGTCGCGGACCGCGACCGGGTGTGGTTGCCCAGCACGATCAACGCAAGTAGCAGTCGTGGCGACAAATAGCGGTCGCCGCCGGAAGGAACGTCACACGTGCTCATCGCCCAGCGCCCCAACCTCACCGAAGAGCCCATCGACGACGCGCGCTCGAGGTTCATCATCGAACCGCTCGAGCCCGGCTTCGGCTACACGCTCGGCAACTCGCTGCGCCGCACCCTCCTCTCGTCGATCCCCGGTGCAGCCGTCACGAGCATCCGCATCGACGGCGTGCTCCACGAGTTCACCACCGTCCCCGGGGTGAAAGAGGACGTCACCGACCTGATCCTCAACGTGAAGCGGCTCGTGGTCTCCTCCGAGCACGACGAGCCGGTCGTCATGTACCTGCGCAAGCAGGGACCCGGCGACGTCACCGCCGCGGACATCACCCCGCCGGCGGGGGTCGAGGTGCACAACCCCGACCTTCACATCGCCACCCTCAACGGCAAGGGTCGGCTCGACATGGAGCTGACCGTCGAGCGCGGCCGCGGGTATGTCTCCGCGACCCAGAACACCAGCCCGGACCAGGAGATCGGCCGCGTACCGGTCGACTCGATCTACTCACCGGTGCTGCGCGTCACCTACCGGGTCGAGGCCACTCGGGTGGAGCAGCGCACGGACTTCGACCGCCTCGTCGTCGAGGTCGAGACCAAGCACTCGATGTCGCCGCGCGACGCGCTCGCCAGCGCCGGGAAGACCCTCGTCGAGCTGTTCGGGCTGGCTCGTGAGCTCAACCTGGAGGCCGAGGGCATCGACATCGGCCCATCTCCGAGCGACGCCGCGCTCGCGGCTGACCTCGCGCTGCCGATCGAGTCCCTCGAGCTCACGGTGCGGTCGTACAACTGCCTCAAGCGGGAGGGTATCCACTCCGTCGGCGAGCTCGTGGCCCGCAGCGAGCCCGACCTCATGGACATCCGCAACTTCGGCGCGAAGTCGATCGACGAGGTCAAGGCGAAGCTGGCATCCATGGGCCTCGCGCTGAAGGACAGCCCGCCCGGATTCGATCCCGAGTCGGTCGTCGGGGCCTACGACGACGACGAGGACGGGGACGAGGTCTTCGTCGACGACTCGGACAACAACGGGCTTGCCGAGACCGAGCAGTACTGACCCGCACGGGGGCTCCGCCCGCGTGATCCCCTTAAGGACTTTCGGGGGCTGCGCCCCGACAGCCTGACGCCACAGAACCCACAGGAGAGCAGATCATGCCCACCCCGACCAAGGGTCGGCGCCTCGGCGGCAGCCCGGCGCACCAGCGCCTCATGCTGAGCAACCTCGCCACGGCGCTGTTCGAGCACGGCCGGCTGACCACCACCGAGGCCAAGGCCCGCCGGCTTCGCCCGCTGGCCGAGCGCATGATCACCTTCGCCAAGCGCGGTGATCTCCACGCGCGACGACAGGTGCTGACCATCGTCCGGGACAAGGGCGTCGTGCACACGCTCTTCACCGACATCGGACCGCGTTTCGAGAACCGCCAGGGTGGCTACACCCGGATCACGAAGATCGGTCCGCGCAAGGGCGACAACGCCCCGATGGTCGTGATCGAGCTGGTCGAGGCCGAGACCGTCGGCCAGGTCGCGGTGAAGGAGGGCGAGCGGGCTCGGGGCACCCGGTTCGTGCGGGGCAGCAAGAACGACGCCCGCCCGACCGCCGCGGATGTCCAGGATGCGGACGCGGCCGCTGCCGCGCCGAGCGCAGACAGTGCCGACAGCGTGGACAGCGGTGACAGCGCGGACAGCGCCGACGAGGTCGAGGACACCTCGGACGGCCCGTACGGAGACGGCTCGCACGACCCGCTCGACGACGACAGCGCACCGGAGGGCTACCCGGTCAAGGGCAACGCGAACTCGCGGAAGTACCACACTCCCGAAAGCCCGTACTACGACGCGACGGTGGCCGAGGTCTGGTTCGCCACGCCGGAGGCAGCCGAGGCCGCGGGCTTCGACGCGGTCGCCGCCGACCCGGGCAGCCCGGCCGAGGACGAGTCCTGACCTTCGCCGGTCAGCACCCGCTCGACCGAGAACCGAGGACCGGGCCCGCCGCCCCCACCGGGGACGGCGGGCTCGTCCGTGTGCGGCTCGATCTCGGGTACGACGGAGCGTCGTTCGTCGGCTGGGCCCGTCAGCCCGACCAGCGCACGGTCCAGGGGGAGCTCGAGGCCGCCCTCACGACCCTTCTCCGGGCAGCGGCACCGCCGATGACCACGGTGGCTGGGCGGACCGACGCCGGCGTGCACGCCCGCGGTCAGGTGTGCCACGTCGACGTGAGGGCCGACACGTGGGCCGCCCTTCCCGGCCGCACGCCCGCGTCACCGGCCGAGTCGCTCGTGCACCGGCTGGCCGGTCTGCTGCCGCCGGACATCCGGGTGCACGTGGCCACGGTCGCGCCGCCAGGTTTCGACGCCCGCTTCTCCGCGCTGGCCCGCCGCTACGCCTACCGGATCTACGACGCCCCCGCGGCGGCCGACCCCCTGCGCCGCGACGTCCTGGTGCACCGGCGCCGCCTCGACGTGGCCGCCATGGACATCGCGGGCGCGCCGCTGGTGGGCGAGCACGACTTCGCCGCGTTCTGCAAGCCACGCGACGGCGCGACGACCATCCGTCGCGTGCTGAGCCTGCGCTGCACCCGAGAGACCGACCAGCTCGTGCTGGTCGACATCGAGGCCGACGCGTTCTGCTACTCGATGGTGCGCGCAGTCACCGGCGCGCTGGTCGCGGTCGGCGAGGGACGCCACGATCCGTCCTGGCCGGGCGAGGTGCTCGCCGCTGGTGTCCGCGACCCCGCGGTGCAGGTGCTCCCCCCCGGTGGTCTGACGCTCGAAGCGGTGCGCTACCCAGCTGACGACGAGCTGGCCGAGCGGGCCACGTCGACTCGCCGCCGACGGGCCGGGACGGCGGGTCAGCCGGACTGGCAGACCGGGCACCAGTAGAGCTTGCGGGCGGCCAGCAGCTGCATCGCGACCGGCGTGCCGCAGACGCGGCAGGGCAGGTCGGTCCGGCGGTAGACGTAGTGCGCGTCCTGCTGCCGGACCCGTCCGCCGCTCCGGTCGCGGTCCTCCGGACGGGTGGTGACGATCCGCCCGCTGCGCAGGCCGGCGCGCATCAGCGTGACCAGGTCGGCCCACATCGCCGTCCAGCGCAGCGGTCCGAGGTCGCGTCCGGGCAGGAACGGTGGCACCTGATGGCGGAACAGGAGCTCGGCGCGGTACACGTTGCCGACGCCGGAGAGCACCGCCTGGTCCATGAGGAGCGCCGCGATCGGTGCGCGGCTGCGGCCGATCCGTACGTACGCCGCGGTCCCGTCCGGCCGCCGGGCGAGCGGGTCCGGACCGAGCCGCGCCACCACCACCTCGACCTCGCTCGGGGTGAGCACCTCGCAGGCGGTGGGGCCCCGCAGGTCGGTCCAGGCATCGCTGCCGACCCAGCGCATGCGCAGCGCCCCGCGTGGCGGTGGGGGGTTCCCGGTCCCGCCGCCGTACTTGCCGAACAGCCCGAGGTGGACGTGCACGACGCGGTCACCGAACGTCGCGAACAGATGCTTGCCGTGCGCCGTCACGGCGTCGAGCACCCGCCCGTCGACCAGCGCCGCCTGCTCGGCGAACCGACCCTGCGGGCTGGTCACGGTCACCGGCGCGCCGGCGAACCGGGCGGTCTGGTCCCGGGCGAGGCGGTGCAGGGTGTGGCCCTCGGGCATGGAGGTCACTCCTCGGTCGCGAACGGCCGATCATGCCGGATCCGGCCCGACCGGTTCGACGCAGTCAGCGAGACCGTCACGAGAAGCGGTCGTCGGAAGCTCGGGCGGCGCGTAGGTCACCGTGAGGCCCGAGCCGACCCGGGCCACCACGAGCATGCGGGCGGCAGCATGCAGCATCGCGATCACACCGACCATCTCGAGCAGTTCCTCGGTCGTCGCAGTGAGCGCGTAGAGGTGCCCGTCGCCGATCTGGTCGAGGACGAGACCACCGAGCATCTCGAGCCCGAACGCCGCCGCCAGGAAAATGCCGAGCCCGGCGAGCAGCTCGACCGCGATCGGGCGGGGCAGCCGCGACCCGAGGTATGCCAGCGCGGCGACCGGGACGAGCGCGACGGCCAGCCCGGGGACCACCCAGGCGAAGTGCAGCAACCCGCTGGCGTCCACCAGGCTCGCGCCGTACGAGCCGAGGCGCTCGTGCAGGCTGGCCAGCTCGTCGATCGACAAGGCGATCAGCACCAGAGCTGCCACCCACCACCCCCACCGCAGCCGCGGTTGCGAACGCGGCGTCAGCGCTCCCACACCGACCATGATCAGGCCGGTGATCATGAGCAGGACGACGGCGTACCAGGTCGGGACGTTCTGCTCGCTCGTGACCGCGAAGAGGGTCACGAACGGCTCGACGCCGAGCAGGCGCGTCCCGAGGCTGAGCCCGGCGCAGAGCACCGCGCCGACCACCAGTGCCGCGGCTGTGACGTTCGCCGGTGAGGCGCGCCAGTGGGCTCGGGACAGCATCCGGTCGAGCTGGGCGACCACGGCAGCACCTCCTCGCTCGATGAACGGTAGGCCGCGCGAATGAGAACGCCGGGTGACGCGCCGACCCGGCGTAGAGCTGGTTGCGCAGCGCCCGGCCACGTGCGGACCGCCCACCCCGCTCGCGCACACGCGTGCGGTCAGGCGCTGCGACAATGGGCACCGGTTCTGGTCGCCGCCCACCGATGGCCGTGCGTGCGACGGACCGGAAGGGGGTGCAGGTGCTCGACCCAGCCGGCCTGTTCGTGCTCGCCGACGAGCTGCCCGAGCTCGACCATCCCGTGCTCGTGCACGGCTTGCCCGGGTTCGTCGACGCGGGCTCGGGCGTGCGGCTCGTCACCGAGCACCTGCTCGAGACGCTGCCCAGCACCGTGGTGGCACGTTTCGACCACGACATCCTGATCGACTACCGCGGCGCCCGTCCGTCGCTGGTGTTCGCCGAGGACCACTACCAGGACTACGCACCGCCGGAGATCGTGCTGCACGCGGTCGACGACGCCGACGGCACGCGCTTTCTCCTCCTCGCCGGCCGCGAGCCGGACTTCCAGTGGGAGCGCTTCGGCGCTGCGGTGGTCGACCTGGTCCGCCGGTTCGAGGTCCGGGTGTCGATCGGGCTGCTGGCGATCCCCATGACGATCCCGCACACCCGGCCGATGTCGGTCACCGGCCATGGTTCGAAGCCGGGACTCGTGCCGATCGACGGCAACATCTTCACCGGGGAGATCCGGGTCCCGGCCAGTGTGTCGGCGTTCCTCGAGCTGAGGCTGGGCCAGGCCGGCTGTGACGCCGGCGGCTTCGCCGCGCACGTGCCGCACTACCTCGCCGCGACGGAGTACCCCGACGCAGCGATCACCCTCCTCGAGCGGTTGGCCGCGAGCACCGGGCTGCACCTCCCGACGGACCTGCTCGCGGCCAGCGCGGCGAGCACGCGCGAGGCGATCGAGGAGCAGGTCAGCGCCTCGGGCGAGGTGCAGGAGATCGTCGCCCAGCTGGAGCGGCAGTACGACGCGGTCGTTGCCCGTGACCCGGCCACCCTGCTCGACGCCGACGGCGCACTGCCCGACGGTGACCAGATCGGGGCCGAGTTCGAGCGATTTCTGGCTGGTCTCGACGACGGGGGGAAGCCCTGACCCGACGGCCCGGCTCCAGCCGGTGGAAACCTGGTCGCGGCGCGGGCCTCGGCGAGTGAGACTCTCCCCTCGTGGGACACGTCGACGTGAACGGGCTGCGCTACCAGCTGGCGGACGGTCGCGTCCTCTTCGAGGACGTCGTCTTCCGCGTCGGCGACGGCGCGAAGGTCGCCCTCGTCGGTGCTAATGGCGCGGGCAAGACGACGCTGCTGCGGGTCGTCGCCGGCGACGTCACCCCACAGGCTGGGAGCGTCGTGCGCTCCGGCGGGCTGGGCGTGATGCGGCAGTTCGTCGGACGCGCAAGTGACCCGGACGAGGTTGGCGCACTACCTCCCGGTGCGACGCTGCGCGACCTGCTGGTCTCGCTGGCGCCGCTGCCGATCCGGGCTGCCTCGGCCCGGCTCGACGCGGCCGAGCTGGCCATGATGGACAGCGACGACGAGCCGACCCAGCTGCGCTATGCCCAGGCCCTTGCCGACTGGGGTGACGCCGGCGGGTACGACGCCGAGGTGCTCTGGGACACCTGCACGGTCGCTGCCCTCGGGATCCCGTACGACCGGGCGCAGCATCGCGACCTGAGCACGCTGTCCGGTGGTGAGCAGAAGCGCCTCGCCCTGGAGGCGCTGCTGCGCGGCCCCGACGAGGTTCTCCTGCTCGACGAGCCGGACAACTTCCTCGACGTCCCCGGCAAGCGTTGGCTCGAGGACCGGCTGCTCGAGTCACCGAAGACCGTCCTCTTCGTCTCGCACGACCGCGAGCTGCTGGACCGTACGGCGACCCGGATCGTGACCGTCGAGGCGGGTTCCACCTGGGTCCACGGAGGAGGGTTCGCGTCCTACCACGA
>JACCYY010000092.1 GCA_013696235.1 Sporichthyaceae bacterium
CCGCCAGCTCCGGCACGACCACCGGACGCTCGCACTGCTGCTCGCCGTGCCGTCCCTGCTGCTCACGCTCCTGTGGTGGATCTTCGACGAGCGTTCTCCGCAGGTCTTCGACCGCGTCGGTGGGGTGCTCGTCTGCCTGTTCCCGTTCCTCGTGATGTTTCTCGTCACCAGCATCGCGACCCTGCGCGAGCGCTCGTCCGGCACCCTCGAACGGCTCTTCACGATGCCGATGGGCAAGGCCGACCTGCTGCTCGGCTACGCCATCGGGTTCGGGCTGGTGGCGCTCCTGCAGGCCGGAGTCGCAGTGACGGTCGCGGTCTGGCCCCTCGATCTCGACCTCACCGGTAGCCCCTGGCTGCTGCTCGTGATCGCGGTGGCCGACGCGCTCCTCGGCGTGGCGCTCGGGCTCTTCGTGAGCGCGTTCGCGCGCACCGAGTTCCAGGCCGTGCAGTTCATGCCGGTCGTCGTGCTCCCGCAGTTCCTGCTCGGTGGTTTTCTCATGCCGCGGGAGCAGATGCCGAGGCTGCTCGAGCTGCTCTCGGACGTGCTCCCGCTCTCGTACGCGATTGACGCCGCCCGGCTCGTGACGGCGACGCCGGACTTCACGTCACAGCTCGGCCGCGACTTCGGGGTCGTGTTCGGCGTCGCCCTCGCCCTGCTCGGCCTCGGCGCGGCGACCCTGCGGCGACGCACGCGGTAGTCGGCTCGACGCGACCCACGGCTCAGCGACCCGGTGCCTCACCGCGCCGACGAGGAGGGTGCCCGTGAGGACGAGCGCAGCCAGGTCGGCTGACCACGCTCAAGAGGCACGACCGGTCGACGGATCCGCCCACGAGCCGACACCTTGCGCCACTTGAGGTGGAGGGCTGGTCGAAGCACCCGCCCACCCGGTGGATCCAGGCTCAGGTCACTGCGGCGAACTTCTCGACGGCGTTGGTCTTGCCGGCGACGATCAGCAGGTCGCCTGGGTGGACGTCGGTCTCGGGGCGGGCGTAGGTGAAGTCGTGGCCGGGCCGCTTCACCCCGACGATCGTCACGCCGTACTTCGTCCGCAGCGCGCTCTCGCCGAGCGTCTTGCCGTGCGCCTCGACCGGCGCCTTGGTCTTGACGATCGCGAAGTCGTCGTCGAACTCGATGAAGTCGATCATCTTTCCGGTCAGCAGGTGCGCGACCCGTTCGCCGACCTCGGCCTCCGGGAAGACGACATGGTTCGCGCCGATCCGCTCCAGGATCCGGCCGTGGGCACGGGTGATCGCCTTCGCCCACACTTCCTTCACACCGATGTCGATCAGCGCACCAGTCGCGAGCACGCTCGCCTCGATATCGCTGCCGATCGCGACGACCGCGACATCGAGGTCCGGTGCGCCGATCTGTCGGAGTGCGGACTCGCTGGTGGCGTCGACCTGCACGACGTGGGTGAGCTGGCTGGAGAACTCCTGGACCAGATCCATCCTCGAGTCGACGGCGAGCACCTCGTGACCCAGGCGCGAGAGGGCGAGCGCGATCGAACTGCCGAACCGCCCGAGGCCGACGACCAGGACGCTGCTGTCGTGCAGATGATCACCCAACGATCGGTCGCTCCTCAGGTAGTCGGTACAGGCGTCGGCTCTCGCGCAGCGCGAGTGCCGAGGCCAGTGTGACGGTTCCGAGCCGGCCCACGAACATGAGCCCGGCCAAGAAGTAGTGCGCCGCGCCCGAGAGGTCGGGCAGCACCCCGGTCGAGAGCCCGACGGTCGCGAACGCGGAGGTCACCTCGAACAGCGCGACGTCCAGGCCGAGGTCGGTGATCGCCAGCATGACAAGCGTGCCGATCGCGACAACCGCCACGCCGAGCAGGGCCACGCTGATGGCCTGGCGGATGGCCGCCGTCGGCACGCGCCGCCCGAACGCGTCGACGTCCTGGTCCCCGCGGGCCTCGGACAGGATCGCGAAGAAGAGCAGCACGAACGTGGTGACCTTGATGCCACCGGAGGTACTCGCCGGTCCGGCACCGATGAACATCAGGGCATCCGTGATCAACCGGGTCGTGTCGTTCGCCTGGCCGTAGTCGAACGTGTTGAAGCCGGCAGTGCGGGGAGTCACCGAGGCGAACAACCCGTTCAGGAGCTTGGCCCCGACGTCGAGGTCCCCGATCGTGCGGGGGTTCGACCACTCGCTGATGGTGAGTGCGCACATGCCGCCGACCACCAGCACAACGGTGCCCAGCAGCATGATCTTGAGGTGGACGCTCCATCGCTTCGGTGCTCGAACCTCGCGCCGGAGCTCGAACAGCACTGGGAACCCGAGACCGCCGAGGATGATCCCGACTACGACGGGGAAGAGGATCAGCGGATCGGTCGCGAACCCGGTCAGGCTGTCGGAGTAGAGCGAGAAGCCGGCGTTGTTGAACGACATGATCGAGTGGAACACCCCGAGGTAGGCGGAGTAGCCGAGCGACTCCCCGTACGAGAGCCACCAGCGGAGCGTGAGCACGATCGCCACCGCGCCCTCGATCAACACCGTCACCACACCGACGCCGATCAGCACGCGGCGTACGTCGCCGAGGTCGAGGGTGTTGGTCTCGGTCTGAGCGATCAGGCGGGTCGAGAGCCCGATCCGGCGGCTCACGAGGATGGCCAGCAACGAGGTGAGCGCAATGATGCCGAAGCCGCCGAGCTGGACGGCGACCATGATCGCTACCTCGCCGAACGTCGACCAGTCCGTGGCGACGTCGTTGATCGACAGCCCGGTGACGCAGATCGCGGACGTGGCGGTGAACAGCGCGGTGCGGAACCCGACGCTTTCCCCCCCGGCGCCGGAGATCGGCAGCACGAGGACGAGGGTCGCGGCCGCGATCCCGGCCACGAAGAGCCCGGCCACGACCCGAGCCGGCGACGAGAGCCACCACGACCGGCGATGCGCCATCGCCGGGGTGCGCCGGCGGCGCGGTCGGTGCGTCCACCGTCGCACTCGGCCGCCGGTCAGACCCGGGTCGGGAGTCGTCACGAGTGCGCACGGTAGCCGTTCGGCAGCCGGTCGCCCCGGATCGCGGGCCGCGTAGCCTGTGCTGCGTCGATCTTCGTCGTCACGTCGGGAAGGTGGAGCCGTGCTTCGCGACGCATTGCTGTCGGCGGCCCGCAGTCCGCGGATCGAGCGGGCCGTCACGACCCTGCCGGTCACCCGGCACGTCGTCGAGCGCTACGTCCCCGGCGACACGATCGAGGACGCGGTCCGGGCCACCAAGGAGCTCGCCGCCGACGGACTGAAGAGCACGCTGGACTTCCTCGGCGAGGACGTCGAGACAACGGAGCAGGCGGCCGCGACGGTCGACGCCTACCTCCGCCTGCTCGCGCGGCTGGGGTCGGCCGGCCTCACCCAGCACGCCGAGGTCTCGGTGAAGCTGTCGGCCGTGGGCCTGGCGCTCCCCGGCGGTGAGCGGATCGCGCTCGAGCACGCCCGGACGATCTGCAACGGTGCCCGCGCCGGCAGCACGACGGTCACGCTCGACATGGAGGACCACACGACCACCGACTCGACGCTCGCGGTGCTGGCCGAGCTTCGGCAGGACTTTCCCGACACAGGGGCGGTGCTGCAGTCCTACCTGCACCGGACCGAGGACGACTGCCGGTCGCTGACCGGTGTCGGCTCCCGGGTCCGGCTCTGCAAGGGCGCGTACGACGAGCCGGCCGAGGTGGCCTACCAGTCCAAGCGCGACGTCGACCTTTCGTACGTGCGCTGCCTCAAGGTGCTGCTGGCCGGCGAGGGCTACCCCATGGTGGCCTCGCACGACCCGCGGATGGTGGAGATCACAGGTGCACTTGCCGCCCGCCATGGCCGGAAGGCGAACTCGTTCGAGTACCAGATGCTCTACGGCATCCGGCCCAACGAGCAGCGGCGGCTGGCCCGGGAGGGCGCGACGGTTCGGGTCTACCTCCCGTTCGGCACCCAGTGGTACGGCTACCTCATGCGACGCCTCGCCGAGCGGCCAGCCAACGTGGTCTTCTTCCTGCGCTCGCTGGTGAGCAAGTCGTGAGCCGCACCGTCGCGGTGGTCGGCGCCGGGAAGATGGGCGAGACACTCCTGTCCGGGCTGCTCCGGGCCGGCTGGCCGCCCGGTCGCCTGATCGCCACCGCGCGCCGCCCCGACCGCGCTGCCGAGCTTGCGCAGCGGTACGGCATCGAGGTGCCTGACAACGCCGAGGCGGTGGCCAACGCCGACGTCGTCGTGCTGGCGGTCAAGCCGCAGGACATGGCTTCGTTGCTCGCGGAGCTCGGATCCCAGGTACCGGTCGACAAGCTGGTCATGTCGATCGCGGCTGGCATCCCGACCGCGTTCATCGAGCGGCACCTGGCGCCGGAGACACCGGTCATCCGCGTGATGACGAACACGCCGGCGCTGGTGGACGAGGCGATGTCGGCCATCTCGGCCGGCGCCCACGCGGGGTCCGAGCACCTCGACCTCGCCGAGGACCTGCTGCGCCCGCTCGGCAAGACGATCCGGGTGCCCGAGTCCCAGCAGGACGCCGTGACCGCACTGTCGGGCAGCGGTCCGGCGTACTTCTACTACCTCGTGGAGGCGATGACCGACGCCGGGATCCTGCTCGGTCTGCCGCGGACCGTTGCCCACGACCTCATCGTGCAGTCGGCGATCGGCGCGGCGGTGATGCTCCGCGACTCCGGCGAGCACCCAGTCAAGCTGCGCGAGGCGGTGACCTCACCGGCCGGCACGACGATCTCGGCGATCCGCGCGCTCGAGGACCACAAGGTACGGGCGGCATTCCTGTCTGCGCTCGAAGCGGCGCGGGACCGCGCCCGCGAGCTGGCCGCCGGCCTCGACTGATCTCTGCGCCGCTCTGATGCGTGATGCCGTCGAGATCCATGTCGTCTCCCCTGAGGACTGGGGGCGCTTCAGCCGGCTCCGCCTGGCCGCGCTCCAGGACACGCCGCTCGCGTTCGGCTCGACGTACGAGCGCGAGGCCGACCGGACCGAGGCGCAGTGGCGCGAGCGGCTCGGGCGGAGCGACGGCGCGCGCTTCCTCGCCTCCACCGCTGGCGAGCCGAGCGGAATTGCGGCGGTGTACCTGCGCCGCGAGGAGCGTGACGGTCCGGGCCCGGTGCCGGAGCTGGTCTCGATGTGGGTCCACCCGGCTCACCGCGGGTGGGGCGTCGGCCGGGTCCTTGTGGACGCTGTCGAGGGTTGGGTGGCCGGGCGCGGATTCGCCGAGGTCAGGCTCATGGTGACCGCCGACAACCCGACCGCTGAACGCTTCTACGAGCGGCTCGGCTTCACCCGGACCGGCCACACGCAGCCGTTGCCGCACGACCCGTCGCGCCTCGAGCACGAGATGGTGCGGCCCGTCCCGTAGCCGGAGCCCGTCGCGACCGTGGTCAACTACGGTGCTCCCTTCGGTCAGTTCTCCGCGGCGCGGTTGATGATGCAGAAGGGGTGGCCGGCCGGATCGGTCAGCACGCGAAATCGCTCGCCGCCAGGCTGGAACTCCGGCTGGGCCGCTCCGGCCTCGAGCAGCGCCGCCGCCGCCTCGCCCAGGTCGTCGACCATGAGCTCGAGGTGGAACTGCTTGGCCCCACCAAGGTCAGGCCACTGCGGCGGCTGGTAGCCCTCGACCGCGTTGAACTCGATGGTCACCACGCCGTCGGTGATCCCTGAGTAGGGCCCCTCGCTGAACGTGATCTCCCAGCCGAGCGCAGTGCGGTAGAACTCCGCCTGGGCGCCCGCGTCGTCGCAGTCGATGGTGATCCACCCCAGCGATGCCACTGCGGTCATGGGTGCCTCCTCGAGCGTCGATGAACATCGTTGGGTGTCCGTGGTGCCTCATCCTGACCGATGCCGGTGACGGTTCCAGCGGCGCTACGGTCGGAGTCCAGGGGCTGCCGTGACTCCGCTAGCGTCAGGTGATGACCTGCTCGGCGCACATCGCGTGGAGCGAGGCGATGATCGCGTACGACTTCGGGCCGGGCCACCCGCTCGCGCCGGTCCGGCTGGACCTCACCATGCGACTGGCCCGCGAGCTCGGCGTGCTCGACCGGTCCGGTGTCACGGTGGTCGCCCCGGAGCCGGCCGACGACGCGCTGCTCGGGCTGGTCCACGACCCGGACTACGTCGCGGCGGTGCGCGCGGCCTCGGCGGACCAGCGCCAGTCCGACGTCGCCCGCGGCCTCGGGACCCCGGACAACCCGGTGTTCGCCGGCATGCACGAGGCCAGCGCGCTCGTCGTCGGCGCCACCGTTGCCGCCGCCGAGGCGGTCTGGTCCGGCGCCGCCGCGCACGGCGTGAGCATCGCCGGCGGCCTGCACCACGCGATGCCCGACCGGGCGTCGGGCTTCTGCGTCTACAACGATCCCGCGATCGCGATCGCGTGGCTGCTCGAGCAGGGCGTCGGGCGGATCGCGTACGTCGACGTCGACGTGCACCACGGCGACGGGGTGCAGGAGGTGTTCTGGGACGACCCCCGAGTGCTGACGATCAGCATCCACGAGACCGGCACAGCACTGTTCCCGGGCACCGGCTTCCCAACCGACGTCGGAGGTCCGGCTGCCCGGGGGTACGCGGTGAACGTCGCGCTGCCCCCTGGAACCGGCGACGCCGGCTGGCTTCGGGCGTTCCACGCCGTCGTGCCGCCGCTGCTCGACTCGTTCCGGCCAGACGTGCTGGTCAGCCAGCAGGGCTGCGACAGCCATGCGGAGGACCCGCTCGCGCACCTCAACCTGAGCGTCGACGGCCAGCGGGCGGCGTACCTGGCGCTGCACGATCTCGCGCACACGTGTGCCGACGGGCGCTGGGTCGCCACCGGCGGCGGGGGCTACGCGCTGATCGACGTCGTCCCAAGGGCGTGGGCGCACCTGCTCGCGATCGCCAGCGGTCGTCCGCTCGACCCGGCCACGGTGGTGCCCGACCACTGGCGCGAGCACGTCCGATCGAGGTTCGGCCGGGGCGGCCCGGCGCGGTTGACCGACGGTGCGGCCGCGGCGTTCAGCCCCTACGAGGAGCACCCGGACGCGGGTGAGGCCGTGGACGACGCGATCGCGCAGACCCGGTCTGCGGTGTTCGCGCACCACGGCTTGCCGACCGGCTGAGCCGTCACCGCGCTCAGAAACCCTTCCCCGTGCGTCACACCTGCCACTACCATCGGCGGACGCACGGCCGCGCAGAGTTCCGGTGGGGAAGCCGGGACCGCACTCGTGCCCGAAGGTGTGGTGTGCGATGGCGTCCAACGACGGGCCGCTCGCCGAGGTGAGGTTTCTCACCGTGGCCGAGGTAGCCGCCGCGATGCGAGTGTCGAAGATGACCGTCTACCGACTCGTGCACTCCGGCGAGCTCCCAGCCGTTCGGGTCGGGCGGTCGTTCCGCGTGCCCGAGGACGCCGTGCACACGTACCTGCGCGAGTCCTTCTTCCAGGCCGGCTGACCGCGAGCCGGCTCGGTCGCCAGCACCGACCGGTAGACTGACCAGTTCTCGCGTCGCACCGACCGGTGCGGACGCGCCGATCACCGGTGCAGTGCACCATCGACGACTCGTGAGTGAGGCCGGACGACCCGTGGGCTCCGTGATCAAGAAGCGCCGCAAGCGCATGGCGAAGAAGAAGCACCGCAAGCTGCTCAAGCGCACGCGCGTGCAGCGGCGTAACAAGAAGTAGCCC
>JACCYY010000132.1 GCA_013696235.1 Sporichthyaceae bacterium
ACGGCGCCGGCAGCACCGGGGCCCGAAAGAGCGAAGCGGGAGACGAGCGACCGACATGGCGGGCAGTCCTTTCGGCCGCGACCTGGCCGTCGACCTCGGCACCGCGAACACGGTCGTCTACCAGCGAGGTCGCGGGGTCGTGCTCGACGAGCCGTCGGTCGTGGCGGTCGACGTCGCGGCTGGCACGGTGGTCGCAGTCGGGGCCGAGGCGCGAAAGATGATCGGCCGCACACCGGCCCACATCGTGGTCGTTCGACCGCTCAAGGACGGCGTCATCGCCGACTTCGAGGCCACCGAGCGCATGCTCCGCTACTTCGTGCAGCGGGTGCTCCGGCATCGCTTCGGCCCGCGGCCGCGCATGGTGATCTGCGTCCCGAGCGGGATCACCGCGGTCGAGCGACGGGCGGTCGAGGAGGTTGCCCTGGCCGCGGGTGCGCGCCGCATCCACGTGATCGCCGAGCCGATGGCGGCCGCGATCGGCGTCGGCCTCCCGGTCAGCGAGCCGGCCGGCAACATGATCGTCGACATCGGTGGGGGCACGACCGAGGTGGCGGTGATCTCCCTCGGCGGGGTGGTGGCGGAGATGTCCATCCGGACGGCCGGCGACGAGATGGACGACGCGATCATCCAGTACGTCAAGAAGGAGTACGCGCTGCTCCTCGGCGAGCGCACGGCGGAGGAGATCAAGATCTCCCTCGGCTCGGCGTTCCCGTCGCCGGACGAGCCGACCGCGGAGATCCGCGGGCGTGACATGGTCACCGGCCTGCCCAAGACGATTGTGGTGACCGCCGCCGAGATCAGGCGCGCGCTCGACGAACCGATCACCGCGATCATCGATGCGGTCACCGCGACCTTGGACGGCTGCCCGCCCGAGCTCGCCGGTGACGTCATGGAGCGCGGGATCACGATCACCGGTGGCGGTGCGCTTCTGCGTGGTCTCGACGAGCGGCTCGCGCACGAGACCGGTACGCCGGTCCACGTCGCCGATCGCCCGCTCGAGTCCGTCGCGGTCGGCGCCGGACGCTGCGTCGAGGAGTTCGAGGTGCTGCGCGTCCTGCTCGCTCCCAAGCCGGGTCCGCTCGGCCGACCGGCCGGACGGGCTCCGGTCACCCCGCGCTCGTGAGGCGCAGCGACACCGTACGGCCCGGAAACCGCCTGCTCCTGGTCCTGCTGGTTCTCACCGCGATCGTGCTGATCAACCTCGACGTGAGGCTCGGCGCCGGTTCGCCGCTGGACGACCTCCGGCAGACGGTCGCCGGCGCGATCGCACCCGCGCAGGACGGGTTGGGCGTGCTCGCCCAGCCGGTGCTCGGCCTCGCCGGTGACCGCGCCGCGACCCGCGACGCCCGGGTGGAGGACCTCGAGGCCGAGGTGGCGCGGCTGCAGTCCCAGGTCCGGACCGGTGCGGTCGACCGGGGCCGGGTCGCCCAGCTCGACTCGTTGCTCCGGGTCGCCACCGCCGCGCAGTTCGCGACCTTGCCGGCGCAGGTCGTGGCGGTGAGCCCAGCCGAGCTCAGCGAACGGACCGTCGTGATCGATGTCGGGTCAGCCGACGGGATCGCGGCCGACATGACCGTGCTCAACGGCGATGGGCTGGTCGGAAGGGTGCTGTCGGTGACCGCCTCCACCGCGACGGTGCAGCTCCTGCTCGACCCGGCCGCGCAGGTAGGGGTGCGGATGGCCGGCTCTGGGCAGCTCGGCCTGGCGCGCGGCGGGCAGGTGGTGCCCGACCGGCGCGACGTGCTGGGCTCCGACGTCCTGGGGTTCGAGCTGCTCGACCGGCTCGAGCCGATGGTCGACGGCGACGTGGTCGTGACGTTCGGGTCGCCCGGCGGACGCCCGTTCGTCCCGGGTGTGCCGGTGGGTGTCCTCCGTGACGTCGCCGGCGGGTACGGCGCCACGGCGCGTATCGCCACGCTCGTGCCGTACGTCGACTTCTCCTCGCTGGATCTGGTGGGCGTCGTGGTCGAGCCGCCGCGCACCGACCCCCGCGACCTGCTCGTTCCGGTGACCAGCCCACCGGTCCCCGCGCCGGAGCCGGCGGCGACGCCGGTCGTGCCGTGACACGTCCCTGGTTCGCGCTCGTCCCCAGCGCCGGGTTGGTCAGCGCCGGGTTGGTCAGCGCCGTGCTGCTGCAGGTCGGGCTGCTGGCGCTCCTGCCGCTGCCCGGCGCGACCCCGGACCTCGTGCTCGTCGTGGTCGCCGCGCTCGCGATCGCGCGCGGACCGGGGGCCGGTGCGGTCGCGGGCTTCACCGGCGGCCTGCTGCTCGACCTGGCCCCGCCGGCGGCGCATGCCGCTGGCCAGTGGGCGCTGGTGCTGACGGTGGCCGGCTACGCGGCCGGTCATCTCGGCGACCCACGGCTGAGGTCCGGCACCCGCCTCGTCCTGGTCGGCGTGCTCGCCGGGCTGGCGACCGCGGCGTACGTCACCGTGTCGGGTCTGCTCGGCGCGCCCTGGCCAGGTCTGGAGGAGCTCACCCTCCTCACCGGATCCGCTGTGGGCTACGGCGCCGTCCTGGCCGCCGCCGTCGTGCCGGGCGGAACGTGGGTGCTCCGCCGAACCAACGCACCGCAGCGGACCGCGTGGTGATCGGCACGCGGCACCCGCTGACGCGCTCGCGGGTCCGGCTGGCAGTGGTCCAGCTCGTCGTGGCGTCGCTCTTCCTGACCCTGCTCGGCCGCCTCGCCTGGGTCCAGCTCGTCGACACCGAGGGCGCCGGGGTCGTCGCCGCCGAGGCGCGGCTGCGCACCGTGCTGACGCCGGCCGTACGGGGCTCAGTCCTGGACCGGGCCGGCCGCCCGCTCGCAACCAACCGGACCTCGCTGGTGATCTCGGTCGACCCGCTCGCGCTCGCCGACCAACCCGACGACGGCGCGGCGGTCCTGCAGCGGCTGGCCGCGACGCTGGGGCTGACCATCGACGAGGTCTTGGCCCGGATCACGGCGTGCGGTGCACCCGGTGCCGCCGCGCCACCGGTCTGCTACGACGGGTCGCCGGTTCAGCCGGCACCGGTCGCGGAGGACGTCGACCCGATGGTCGCGCTGCAGATCGCCGAGCGCCCCGAAGCCTTCCCGGGCGTGCGCGCCGACGGCGAGGCCGTGCGCGCCTACCCGGCGCCGGACGGCGCCAGCGCCGCGCACCTCTTGGGCTACCTCGCTCCGGCTCCCGCGGACGAGCTCGGGCCGAGCGGAACGGCCGACGGGGCGGTCGAGCCCGCCGCCGCGGGACTGGTCGGCAGGTCCGGGCTCGAGCAGGTCTACGACCACGACCTCCGCGGCACGCCGGGTTCCCGCACGGTCGAGGTGGACGTGCGAGGGGCCGTCGTCGGTGAGATCGGCCGCA
>JACCYY010000203.1 GCA_013696235.1 Sporichthyaceae bacterium
GTCCTCCGTCGGCGGCGTCCGGGTCGGCCTCGCCGCAGCCGGCGAGGGTGGCCGCGGCCAGAGCGCCGGCAGCGATGGCGACGAGCACGAGGCGGCGTCGCGGGCGGGCGCCACGGTGGTCCAGCAGCATCGGTAGGGCCTCCTTCGTAGGGAAGGCTTACCTTACCGATCCCCCACGCCCTGTCCAGTGACGGTCTCCGCGCCTCGGGTCGCCAGCACCCTGCCGGCAGGCAAGGATGGCGCCAGGCCGAGGGCACGAGCCCGCCGACCGGAAACCCCAGACGATCGGAGCTCAGATGCCGCAGGAAGTCCGCGGAGTGGTGGCGATGACCAAGGGTGCACCGGTCACGCTGGAGACGGTGGTCGTGCCCGATCCCGGAGCCGGCGAGGCACTCGTCGCGATCCAGGCCTGCGGGGTCTGCCACACCGACCTGCACTACCGCGAGGGCGGCATCAACGACGACTTCCCGTTCCTGCTCGGGCACGAGGCGGCCGGGGTGGTCGAGGCGATCGGCGCCGGGGTGACCGGGCTCGAGCCGGGCGACTACGTGATCTTGAACTGGCGCGCGGTCTGTGGTGGCTGCCGCGCCTGCCGCCGGGGCCAGCCGTGGTACTGCTTCGCCACCCGCAACGCCCAGCAGCGGATGACGCTGGCCGACGGGGTCGCGCTGTCGCCCGCGCTCGGCATCGGGGCGTTCGTCGCGAAGACGCTCGTCGCGGCCGGGCAGTGCACGAAGGTCGACCCGCGCGTACCGCCAGAGGTGGCCGGGTTGCTCGGCTGTGGGGTCATGGCCGGTCTTGGTGCGGCGCTCAACACAGGCTCGGTCTCCCGCGGCGACAGTGTCGCGGTCTTTGGCTGCGGCGGCGTCGGCGACGCCGCGATCGCGGGCGCCCGCCTCGCCGGCGCAACGACGATCATCGGGGTGGACGTCGACGAGCGAAAGCTCGGCTGGGCCCGGGAGTTCGGCGCGACGGAGACGATCAACTCACGCGAGCGGGACCCGGTCGAGGCCATCCGCGCCTTCACCGGTGGGCACGGCGCCGACGTGGTGATTGACGCCGTGGGCCGACCGGAGACCTACCTGCAGGCGTTCTACGCCCGTGACCTGGCCGGGACGGTTGTGCTGGTCGGGGTGCCGACCCCGGACATGCAGCTGACACTTCCGCTGCTCGACGTCTTCGGCCGCGGTGGCGCGCTGAAGTCGAGCTGGTACGGCGACTGCCTTCCGAGCCGCGACTTCCCCCTCCTGGTCGAGCTGTACCTGCAGGGCCGGCTACCGCTGGACAGGTTCGTCTCGGAGCAGATCGGGCTGGGCGACGTGGAGGCGGCGTTCGACAAGATGCACCGGGGTGAGGTCCTCCGGTCAGTCGTGGTGATGTGATGGCCGGCGCCGTCCGGGTGAACAAGATCGTCACCTCCGGCACGTTCTCGCTCGACGGTGGAACGTGGGACGTCGACAACAACGTGTGGGTCGTCGGCGACGACGACGAGGTGATCATCATCGACGCGGCGCACGACGGCGCTCCGATCATCGCCGGTGTCGACGGCCGTCGGGTGGTTGCCATCGTCTGCACCCACGGCCATGACGACCACATCGACGCCGCCGCCGAGCTCCGGGGCGCGACGGCGGCGCCGATCTGGCTGCACCCGACCGACCGGATGCTCTGGGACGTCGTGCACCCGTCGGTCGCGCCGGACCACGAGCTCACCGACGGCCAGACGATGACGGTGGGCGGCGTCGAGCTTCAGGTGGTGCACACGCCCGGGCACTCGCCCGGCAGCACCTGCCTGTACGGCCCGGCGTTGGGCGTGGTGTTCTCCGGCGACACGCTCTTCGCCGGCGGGCCGGGCGCGACCGGCCGGTCCTACTCGGACTTCGCCACGATCATCGAGTCGATTCGCACCCGTCTGCTCACGCTGCCGTTGGACACCGTCGTGCACACGGGCCACGGCGACGACACGTCGATCGGCGCCGAGGCACCGCATCTCGACGAGTGGATCGCCCGAGGGCACTGAGCCGTTCGCAGAGCGGCTCAGTGCGGTCAGCTGCAGACCAGGTCAGTCTCGACCGCCGTACCGGGGTCGACGGTCGGCGTCTGGGACGGCGTCGCGCTCTCACCGGGCGTCGTGGTCGACGGAGCCGGCTCGGCGGTGGGGGGCGCCGGCGGCGGTGGCTCGAGCGCAGCTCGTACGAGCCGACGGATCTCGTCGAAGTCCGGGTTCGACGGGACGATCACCTCGTTCGTGAAAGGCAGGCTCCGGATCGGTTGGGACTTCACCAGCTCCGACAGCTCGAGGAACGCCGGGAACAGCTGCGCCGGGATGTTCGTCGTGATGATGCTCTCCGCCGCGGACACGATGTCCAGGTAGTTCGCGATCACGGTCGTGGGGTCCGCCTGACCGACGATCGCGTTGATCACGCACCGTTGGCGGCGCATCCGCATGTAGTCGCTCGCCTCGCCGGACGCTCGGTCGCGGGCGAACCAGAGCGTCTGGTAGCCGTTGAGGTGCTGGAACCCCGGCTCGATCCATTCCTTGATCAGGTAGGCGGGACGCGGCTCGCCGTCGCTGTTGAGCCCGCCGATGGGCACCCGCTCCGGGCCGACGTCGATGTCGATCCCACCGAGCGCATCGATCATCTGCTCGAAGCCGAGGAGATCGACCAGCACGAAGAAGTCGATCTTGAGTCCAAGGATCTCGCTCACGCTGTCCTGGACCGACTCGACGCCGGGGTCCTCGACGTTCGCCGGGAACCGATCGGCGTAGTTGAACGCCTCGAGGTAGACCGCGTTCAGGAGGCAGTAGTTGCCGCAGTCGTAGCCGTCCGGATAGACGTCGTGCAGCGGGTTGTCGGCTGGGAACGGCACGTTCATGAGGTTGCGCGGGAGACTCAGCAGCACGGTGTCGCCGGTCGTCGTGTCGATGCTGGCCAGGATCACGGTGTCGGTGCGCAGCCCCGTACGGTCGTCGCCGGCGTCGCCGCCGAGGAGCAGGATGTTGACCCGCGGCCGGCCCTTCCATGGGTTCTCCCGGATCACGACGATCTCCTCGCCCGAGGCGTCCACCTGCCCAGGTGCGAACACGTCGGAGACGAGGTCGTGCGTCGCGAACGCGTAGCGTGAGGCGATCCCGGACGGGAGGAGGACACCTGCGGAGAGCACGACGACGAGCGCGACACCGATTGCACGCTGCCAGCCGGGAGCGTTCGCCGGACGCACCGCGAGGTGGCTGGTGATGATCACAGCCACCCATGCCAACGCCCCGATGAGGACCACGATCCCAAGCACGACCAGCAGGTTCGGCCGGGACGCCAGCTGGGCGGCGATCATCGCTGGGTCACGCTCCACGAGGAGCACCCCGACGACCAGCATGGCGCCCATCCCGATCGTGGTGAGCAGCGCCAGACCGAGGATCCGCCGGCCGGCCACCAGGAAGGCCGAGCCGGGGAGCAGCGCACCCAGCACGGTGAGCCCGAGGGAGCCACCGAACGTCCGGACCCGAGTCCGATCGCGCCGCCCGCGGGATCGGGCCCTGAAACTCGTGGGCGTCCCGGGGTCGGCTGGCACCGCCCTATTGAACCGCACCTCGGCCCGGCATCGGTCCTCCTGCGAGTGCTACGCGGATGCCGCGATCAGCCGCAGACGGTGTCGGCCTCTGCGGCGATCGCCGGGTCCGTCGTCGGCGCCGGCGCCGCTGTGGCGCCGGGCTCGGTGGTGGGTGGGGCGGTCGTGGTCGGCGGGGCTGTGGTGGACGGGGGAGGCGCCGGGTCCAGCGCAGCCTTCACCAGCTTGCGGATCTGGCCGAAGTCCGGGTCCGCA
>JACCYY010000238.1 GCA_013696235.1 Sporichthyaceae bacterium
AGGCGCACCGGCGTGGGAGGTGTCCTTCTTGTTGTTCCACGGCCGCCGCCAGTCGCCGATGACAACGTCCTGCGGCAGTCCGTCGGCGGTCGGCTCGCTCCACTTCCAGCAGTAGCCGGCCGAAAGCCGCGCGGCGTACCCGTCCTGAAGGATTCGCCGAAGCCGAACCTCCATCGCGCTCGGCGCCTCGCCGACGCTCAGCTCGAAGTTGTCGTCACCCTCCCAGGACACCGGCCCGCCGGGCTCCAGACCGAGAAGCCGTAGCACCCACTGCTCGTAGGCGCGGCTGCCGCCGCAGCGGAACTGCCCGTCGAGCTCCACGATCTGCGTCTGTAGCCCCATCCGGGTGGCGGCGTCGCGGATGTCGTCGACCGTCCCAATCTCACCGGGGCGGACCACTTGGTGCTCGTCGAGGAGGAACACCGGGACGCGGGCGGCGTCGATGAGCTCCTCGACCTGCGGCCGGCCGGTCCGCCGTGCCGCCGAGGTATAGCGGTTCGCCGAGGTCTCGCGGATCCGATGCGCCTCGTCGAGGACGAGGACATCGAGGCCGTTCGGCTCGACGTCGCCGAACTGGTTGAAGTAGCGAAACATCCCGCGCACCCGCGGTTGTCGGCGGCCAGCGACTCGGCGCAGCGTCTTGGTGAACGCCTGGGAGCCGGTCGCGTGCAACACTGACCGGCCCTTGCGTGACAGCTCGCCGAGCAGCGACAACGCGATGACGCTTTTGCCGGAGCCGGGGCCGCCGCTGACGACGATGATCTCTTTGGCGTTCGCCGAGCGGGAACGCTCGACCGCGCGCATGACCAGCGAGTATGCCGTCTGTTGCTCGTCAAGGAGCACGAACTGCTCGCGTTGCTGGACCTCCTCGGCGGCGAGCGCGAGCAGCTGCTTGCTCGGACGGACCGCGGCGCCGAGCAGCTCGTCGGCCGCGAGCGCCCCCGGCTCGGGAGCGAACACCGAGCGGAGGAAGTCGAGCCACTGTCCGCGGCGCTGGCCGGTGAAGAGCCGGCCGTGACCGGTCGGCTGAAGGTCCCACAACCCGTCGACGTCGAGGTCGGTGGCGTTGTGGAGGTAGGCAACGCCGGTCAGCCGGCGCGGGTGGTGCTCGAGCGTCGCCAGGAAGTCGGCCAGGTGGGTGCAGTAGCGGCGGACCTGCTCGACCGGGTGAAGGCGGTGCCCGAGCCCCTCGAGGACGCAGACGTCGTCGGTCCCCTCGAGGAGCAGCGCGCGGGTCCACTGCTTGAGCTCAACCACGACATAGGACGGCTCGCGAGTCCGCGGGTGGACACCGGCGAGGACGACATCGGCGCGCTTGCTGGTGAGGGGCAGCTGGTACTCGACGAGCGCCTCGACCTGGGTCAGCCCTGCATCGACGAGGTCGGCAGAGAGGACCTGCAGGCTGCGCTCCCAGGAGCGCACCTCCGCCGGGGACGGCGAGTAGCCGACCTGGTGGCGGAACTGCTGGGTTAACGTGGGCACGAGCGACCCACTCTCAATCCCGGATCGCAGCCGCGCGACGGACCCGCGATACAGCGGCACAAGCACTCCCGGAAGGCGTGACGCAACCTTCCGCTCGGGTGGAGGCTTGTCTCTCGGACGCGCACTGTCGGGCCGCAGCGGACTACAGGTCAGACCCTACCCTCTGGACGCCTCTCCAATACGCCTATCCGGCTCGTAGTAGGCGTCTTGAGCCGCGGCCCGACAGGCTCCCACCAGCGCAGCCTCCACCCGCAGTGAACCCGTTCTCTGGAGTGGCATGGTCGGGTGGGCCTATCGACGACGGGTGAAAACTGACCCCTGATCGACCTTGACCGATCCGTATTTTCCGCGTCGGACTGCCGCCACCAATCCGTCACCGATGAATTGCAGCGAGTCGGCCGGCCACGGTGTCCCGGCTCAAGGCGGCGACCAGAGCCACACCGTCGCCGCAGGCGAGGAGCGAACGCAGCTGCGTCAACGCTCCGCGACCCTCCACCTCGGCATCCTCCCGCGCTCGAAGTACCTAGCCCCAGAAGACCGGGTCGCCGCTGTCCGCGATGTAGTCGAGAAGGGCCTGCACGTTCTTCGTGGGCCGCCTGCGGTCGTACTCGTGGAACTTCAGGTTTCGATCGCGCCAGTAGATCGACCACTGTCCAGTGATCGCGGTGTAGCGAAGACGAGCGATCGGGAACCGGGTGTGCTCACCCACGCCGTCCCATGGCGGCCGCACCTCGACGATCGTCACGTGACGTGGTTCGAGGTCTGCCTCGACCATGACCTGCGGCCAGAGGTGCTCCGGCACACGTTCGCGACACCAGAACTGGATCCGAAGCAGATCGGTTTCTGGGATAGCCACACCAGCATCATCGCCGACTCAGCCGGGAAGGATCCGCGACGACCTGCCGCACGAAGGGGGTGCGGCGGATCGTCGGGATGCCGTCACCGCGGACGTCCACCCGCCTACGCAGGCGGGCGGTCCCGCACCACCACTGAGCCTGCCCCACGTCAGACTGCTCGGCAGCTCCTCCAGGCCGAGTGGTACCGTGGTGGTACCATCGCACGATGGCGATGAACCTGAGGCTTACCGAGGACGAGACGACCGCCTTGCGCGCAAGGGCGGAGCAAGAGGGCCGGTCCATGCAGGAGGTGGCCCGCGCGGCAATTGCTCAGTACGTCACCGGGCGTCCCCAGCGGCTGCAGTCCGCGATCGACCGAGTCCGCACCGAAGACAACGAGCTGCTCGACCGCCTCAGCAAGTGAGCAACGAGGAGATCGACTACCTAACGGTCGACGACCTCCTCGAAATCGCGGCCGGCGTCATCGGAGAGGTGACCATCCGAGATGCCGGCCTGCTGGCCGCGGCGGCCGGCCGTCCACAACTCACCGTCTACGGCGACGACGCCTATCCCACCCTCGAGGAGAAGGCAGCAGCGTTGCTGCACTCGCTCGTCCGCAACCACGCCCTGGTCGACGGAAACAAGCGGCTGGCCTGGGCGGCGACCCGAGTTTTCTGCATCCTCAATGGACACGACCTGACCTACACCGTCGACGACGCCGAGCACATCATGCTCGCGGCCGTCGCTGGCGATTTCGACGTCCCACACCTCGCCTCCTGGATCCGCGCCCACCGTCGATGAGTTGGTCGCCTTTCCCCCGGCCAAGCCGTCGACGCCGAGCCCGAACCACCCGGTCGTCTCTCGCACGTCGTGGCTTCCCGATAGCTGCCTCCTGCGGAGCGCTTGGAGTGCACCCCGACCGCCACCAGCCAAGCACGCGTCGCCCGTACTTCGGTTGGGTACGAATTCCAACGCCTCGCCCGGCTCAGCGGCCTGAGGGTGGTCCGTCCGGTGTCGTTTGAGGTGAACGGCCTCGGGTGGATGGTCCGGGCGGACGTTCACCGCGGGCGGATTGCCCCTGCGGCTTCCTCTGTTTGCGGCGGTTGCGGTGCTCCGTGCTCGTCAGGAGGCAATGTCGTCCGAACCACCGACGCGCCCGGCTAGGTCCGACAGCCGACGAGCAATCTCAGCATCCCGGTCGGCGGCGGCATGCTGGTAGCGCATCGCAGCACCTGGAGTTGTATGCCCAAGCCGCCCCATGAGCTCAGCGAGCGTCGCGCCCGTCTCAGCGGCAAGGACGGCGCCCGTGTGGCGGAGGTCGTGCCATCGCAAGTCCGGCCGGCCCGGAATCTGTCAAGTCAAATGAGACAGTTGCGCTCAGTTCATTTGGGGTTCGGTTTCGGGCTGGTTGATGCAGAACTGGGTCGGCATCACCGGCGGGTGCGGTCGGCGGCCGAACCTCTCCGGGTGGGCGTGGTAGGCGGCGGTGAGGGTGTTCTGCCGCTCTTGGTCGATGGCGTCGGCGGTGCCGAAGTGGACCGAGGCCGGGGTGTGCCAGGCGATCCCGGAGTGCCGGTGGATGTAGTTGTCTCGTGGAAGAAGCCCGCGCAGAACTCGCGGGCGTGAGCCAGTGACGCGAAGGACGCCGGGAAGTCGGGCAGGTACTTCAGCGTCTTGAACTGGGCCTCGGAGAACGGGTTGTCATCACTGACCCGCGGCCTCGAGTGCGACCTGGTCACCCCGAGATCGGCCAGCAACGCCGAGACCGGTTTGGAGGTCATCGAGGTGCC
>JACCYY010000251.1 GCA_013696235.1 Sporichthyaceae bacterium
CGTCGAGCAGACTGCCGCGCTGGCCGCGTACGTCGCCTCGCTCGGCCCCGGCCCGGCGATCCCGGCCGAGGAGGACTACCTCGGGTACTCCGAGGCCGACCTCCTGCGAGGGAACAAGCTGTTCCAGTCCAACTGCGCCTCGTGCCACAACTTCGCCGGGTCCGGCGGCGGGCTCACGGACGGGAAGTTCGCGCCGCCGCTCGCCGGGGTCGACGAGCAGATCATCTGGGAGGCCATGATCACCGGCCCGCAGTCGATGCCGGTGTTCGGCGACGGCAGCCTCCCGCCCGAGGACAAGCAGGCGATCATCAAGTTCATCAAGACGCTCGAGGAGACCCCGAACGCCGGCGGCGCCGGCATCGGCCGTCTCGGCCCGGTCACTGAGGGCCTCTACGGCTGGATCCTCGGCATGGGAGCGCTCCTTGCGGCCTCGGTGTGGATCGGGGTGAAGGCGCGATGACCGACCTACCCGAGAGCGGCGGCGCGCCGCCACGCCGTGACCTCGCCCACCGCATCGATCCGGCGCAGGCCGGCAGCCACCTGCCGGACTCCAGCGCAGCGCTGGTCGAGTCGCACGGCGCGGTGCCCGACCCCGGTCTCGCGCCGCACGAGCACCGTCGCGCTGATGTCGACCCGGCCGCCGAGCGGCGCGCCGAGCGCCAGGTCACGGCGATGTTCGGGCTGTCCGCGCTGGCCACAGTCGGCTTCGTGGTCGCGTTCTTCGCCGTACCCGACGACGCCGCGGTGCTCGGCATCGGCGCCCAGAACGCCGCGCTCGGCGTGACCCTGGGAGTCGCTCTCTTCCTGATCGGCGCCGGCGCGATCCAATGGGCCAAGAAGCTCATGCCGGACGTGGAGATCGTCGAGGACCGCAAGCCGATGCGCTCGACCGACGAGGCGCGGGCCGAGCTCGTCGCCACGTTCCAGGAGGGGTCCGAGGACTCCGGCTTCGGCCGACGCACCCTCATCCGCGGCTCGCTCCTCGGTGCGCTCGGCCTGATCGGGCTCCCGGCCGTCGTCCTGCTGCGCGACCTCGGGCCGGACCCGGGCTCGGCACTGTCGACCACACTCTGGGACGACGCGGCCGAGGGCATGCCGTTGCGCATCGTCAACGACGTGACGTTCACGCCGTTGCGGCCGGAGGACCTCGAGGTCGGCACGCTCGTGAACGCGATCCCGGAGAACTTCGAGGGTTCCGAGCGCTACGACGGTCTTCCGCACGAGGGACCCGCGCGGATCAACGCCCGGTCGCACTCCGCCGTCATCGTCGTCCGGATGTCGCCGGAGGAGATCCGCAGCCAGCAGGGCGAGAACTGGGACCACGAGGGCATCCTCTGCTTCTCCAAGATCTGCACCCATGTCGGCTGCCCGATCAATCTGTACGAGCACCGCACCCACCACCTCCTGTGCCCGTGCCACCAGTCGACGTACGACCTCTCCGACGCCGCGAACGTGATCTTCGGGCCAGCCGCCCGGCACCTCCCCCAGCTCCCCCTCGGCATCGACGACGAGGGATACTTGATCGCCCGGCAGCCGTTCGCCGAAGCTGTCGGACCCAGCTTCTGGGAACGTGGGTGAGCCACCATCATGAGCAGTAACACGACCTCGGTCACGCGGAGCGCCGGACCCGGCGCGAAGGCAGTCAAGGGTGTCTCGACCTGGGTCGACGAGCGCGTCGCACCGGCGAAGTTCATCCGCAAGAACCTGGCCAAGGTGTTCCCCGACCACTGGTCGTTCATGCTCGGCGAGATCGCGCTCTACAGCTTCATCATCCTGCTGCTCTCCGGCACGTTCCTCGCGCTCTTCTTCAAGCCCAGCATGGTCGAGGTCGTCTACGAGGGGTCCTACATCCCGCTGCGTGGTTCCTCCATGTCGGAGGCGTACGCGTCGGCGCTGGAGATCAGCTTCGAGGTACGCGGTGGCCTGCTCATGCGACAGGTGCACCACTGGGCGGCGCTGTTGTTCCTGTCCGCGATGGCCGTCCACATGCTGCGGATCTTCTTCACCGGCGCGTTCCGGCGTCCGCGTGAGATCAACTGGGTGATCGGCGTCCTGCTGTTCCTCATGGGCTTCTTGAACGGCTTCACCGGCTACTCGGTGGTTGACGACCTGCTGTCCGGCACGGGCCTGCGCATCGCCCAGGGGATCATGCTCTCGATCCCGGTGGTCGGCACGTACATCTCGTTCCTGGTGTTCGGCGGCGAGTATCCCGGCGACGACATCGTGGCGCGGCTCTACACGGTGCACATCCTGCTCGTGCCCGGCGTGATCCTGGCGTTGATCACCGTGCACCTGATGCTCGTCTTCTACCAGAAGCACACGCAGTTCCCCGGCGCCGGACGGACCGACAAGAACGTCGTCGGCTACCCGTTCTTCCCGGTCTACACGGCCAAGGCCGGCGGCTTCTTCTTCATCGTGTTCGGGGTCACCACGCTGCTCGCCGG
>JACCYY010000275.1 GCA_013696235.1 Sporichthyaceae bacterium
GCCAGGTAGAGCACGGTCGCCCCGCGGCCGTCCGCGGCTGATCGCCCGGCCAGCACGGCGGTCAGCGCCGGCAGCAGGTAGGCGAGGGACTTGCCCGATCCTGTGCCGGTCGCGAGCACCACACAACGCCCCTCGTGGGCGTGCTGGGCAGCGGTGTGCTGGTGGGTCCACAGCGTCTGGACCCCGAGCCTTCGCCACCGGTCGACGAGGACGTCCGGGGCCCACCGCGGCCACGGGACCTGCCGCGACGCCCGCGCCGGGACGCGCTCGAGGTGGGTGAGGCACTCTGTGCGTCCGCCGACGCCGAGCAGGCGCTCGAGCAACGCCTCTGGGTCGCGTCCGACCGTCCGCGGCTCGCCCCGGTCCGGTCGCGGGGCTGGCGTGGGCACGGACCCATCCTGCGCCTTGCCCAGGACGATCCTGCGCTCGGCACGGTGCTGATCGTGGGATGCGCGCCGCCTCGTCGTGCGCCAGCCGTACCACGGGGCAGCGATCTGCGGCGCACCGCCGTCGTCGCGGGATGAACACGCCGAGTGGTTGAATGCCCAGGTTCGTCGATTCCGAGACGACGACGCCGACGATCTGGGAGTGCCGGGTGGAGCTGTCGTTGTCAACCCGTACCGAGGGTGACCACACGGTCCTCGAGGTCGGCGGGGAGATCGACGTGTACACGGCCCCGAAGCTGCGCGAGCAGTTCGCCCAGCTCGTCGAGGACGGCCGGTACGGCATCGTCGTCGATCTGGAGAAGGTCGGTTTCCTCGACTCGACCGGTCTCGGCGTGCTCGTCGGTGGTCTGAAGAAGGTGCGCTCGCACGACGGGTGGCTCCGGCTCGTGTGCACCGAGGAGCGGATTCTCAAGATCTTCCGCATCACCGGCCTGGACAAGGTGTTCCCGATCCACGACTCCGTCGCCGCTGCTCTCACCCCTCCGTAGGCGCTGCCGAGGCAGAGCTGGACACCGCAGCCGGGTCGTCGACCCCCGTGCAGGGAGTCCTCGTGCCACCCGTACACTCCCGGCGAGCCGGGCAGCGCCGCACTCCGACCTGCGGCGATCGCCCGCGCCGCCGCGCGGGACGACCGCGCTCAGACGCTCGACCTGCAAACGCTGGCGCCAGCGCCGTGCCCGACTTCTGGAGGACGCATGTCCGCACTCGCCCTGATCGGTGAGACGACGGAGATCAGCGGTGGCAACACCGTGATCGTCGTCGTGGTCGCCGTGGTGGCCGTGCTCGCGCTCGTCGTCGCTGGCGGCCTGGTCCGCGACGTGCTGGCCGCCGACGAGGGCACCGAGAAGATGAAGGAGATCGCCCGGGCCGTGCAGGAGGGGGCAGCGGCCTACCTCGGTCGCCAGTTCCGGACCCTCGCCGTCTTCGTCGTCCTCGTGTTCTTCCTCCTGCTGCTGCTGCCGGCCGAGGGGCCCGACGTCCGGATCGGTCGCTCGGTCTTCTTCGTCGTGGGTGCGGCGTTCTCGGCGCTGACCGGGTTCGTCGGCATGTGGCTCGCGGTCCGCGGGAACGTCCGCGTCGCAGCGGCGGCTCGTACGGAGGGCAAGCGCCCGGCCATGCGGATCGCGTTCCGCACCGGCGGCGTCGCGGGCATGTTCACGGTGGGGCTCGGCCTGCTCGGGGCCGCCGTGGTCGTGCTCGTCTACACCGGCGACGCTCCCGACGTGCTCGAAGGCTTCGGCTTCGGCGCTGCCCTGCTCGCCATGTTCATGCGCGTCGGCGGTGGCATCTTCACCAAGGCCGCCGACGTCGGTGCCGACCTGGTTGGAAAGGTGGAGCAGGGAATCCCCGAGGACGATCCGCGCAACGCGGCAACCATCGCCGACAACGTCGGTGACAACGTCGGTGACTGCGCCGGCATGGCGGCAGACCTCTTCGAGTCGTACGCGGTCATGCTCGTCGCAGCGCTCATCCTGGGCCAGGCGGCGTTCGGCACCGAAGGCCTGGTCTTCCCGCTGATCGTGCCCGCGATCGGGGTGCTGACCGCGGTGGTCGGGATCTTCGCCGTGGCACCGCGCGCCAACGACCGCAGCGGCATGACGGCGATCAACCGGGGCTTCTTCCTCAGCGCCGTGATCTCGGCGGTCCTCGTGGCGATCGCGGCTTTCGCCTATCTCCCGTCCAACTTCGGCGACCTCACCGGTTCGCCGCTCGCCGACAACGCCGGCGACCCCCGGATCATCGCGATTGTCGCGGTGATCATCGGCATCGTGCTGGCCGCCGCGATCCAGCAGCTCACCGGCTACTTCACCGAGACCACGCGCAAGCCCGTCCGCGACATCGGCAAGACGTCGCTCACCGGACCGGCCACGGTCATCCTCGCCGGTGTGTCGGTCGGGCTGGAGTCCGCGGTCTACTCGGCACTGCTGATCGGGGCTGCGGTGGCCGGCGCGGCTCTGCTCGGCGGCGGATCGATCATCCTGTCGCTGTTCGCGGTCGCGCTCGCCGGCACCGGCCTGCTCACCACGGTTGGCGTGATCGTCTCGATGGACACGTTCGGCCCGGTGTCAGACAACGCGCAGGGCATTGCGGAGATGTCCGGCGACGTGACCGGCGAGGGCGCCCAGGTGCTCACCGAGCTCGACGCCGTCGGCAACACCACCAAGGCGATCACCAAGGGCATCGCGATCGCGACCGCGGTCCTGGCCGCGACGGCGCTGTTCGGCTCGTTCACGGACGCGGTCACGAACGCGGTGGAGGAGTCCGGGGCGACGCTCGAGGCGAACACGCTCGACGAGGCACTGAACCAGCTCGAGTACTTCGGCGCGCTCAACGTGGCTGATCCGCGCAACCTGTTCGGGCTGCTCATCGGCGCGTCGGTGGTGTTCCTCTTCTCCGGTCTGTTGATCAACGCGGTCACCCGAGCAGCCGGTGCCATCGTGTTCGAGGTACGGCGACAGTTCCGTGACGACCCCGGGATCATGGCCGGAACCTCCAAGCCGGAGTACGGCCGCGTGGTGGACATCTGCACGCGGGACTCCCTGCGCGAGCTGGCGACTCCGGGCCTGCTCGCCGTCATGACCCCGATCGCGGTGGGCTTCGGGCTCGGGGTCGGTGCGCTGGGCTCCTATCTCGCAGGTGCGATCGGAACCGGCACGCTCATGGCGGTGTTCCTGTCCAACTCCGGTGGCGCCTGGGACAACGCGAAGAAGCTGGTCGAGGACGGGCACCACGGCGGTAAGGGGTCGCTCGCCCACGAGGCGACGATCATCGGCGACACGGTGGGTGACCCGTTCAAGGACACCGCCGGCCCGGCGATCAACCCGCTGCTCAAGGTGATGAACCTGGTCGCGCTGCTGATCGCACCGGCCGTCGTGAGCATGTACCTCGGAACCGACGAGAACGCGCTCCTTCGCTACTCGATCGCGGTCGCGGCGATCGCCGTGATCGTCGTCGCGGTGGTCTTCTCCAAGCGCCGGAGCATCGCGGTCGGCGACGAGCCCGAGGTCGAGGTCGTCACCGCCGAGCAGGTCTGATCACCGCGGGGGCGGGTCCTCGGTCGGCCGCGGAGGATTCTGGCGGACGAGGTTGGCCACCGGCTGCCGCGACGAGCAGGCTGACGAGCACCTTCGCCACACCGCCGGCTGGGCGGACCTCGGCCCGACTCGCGTCCTCCGGGGGCGCCGGCTGGTAGCCGGGGTGGGAATCTGTGTCATCGGCCGCAGAATGGCACGAGCGGGCATGCACCCGGGCAGGCACGCGCAGGGGGGACGCGGTGGTCGACCGTCGGAGATCGGCGCAGCTCGTCGGCGTGAGTGCCCACGCCGCGATCGCGTTCGCGCTGCTCGCCGGCTGCTCCGGGGGGACACCGGCGGCCGGCCCGGAGCCGTCCCGGCCGAGCACCGTCGACGTCACGCCAACCCCGTCGGACAGCGCGACCCCGGCATCGAGCCGGTCCGGGACCACGTCCGCGCCGTCCGCTCCGACGCCCACCCCCGCGCCGACCCCAGACGCGCAGCGCGCGTACGCCGACGTCGTCGCACTCGCCGGCGACATCGGGCCCCGGGAAGCGACGAGCGAGGAGTTCCAGCGGGCGGCCGACCTGGTCGAGCGGCGGTTCAGCGATCTCGGCTACGACGTACGCCGGCAGGACTTCCAGGTCCCGGCCGGCGCGTCAGAGTGGGGCGCCGTGCCCGCCGGGACCAGCACGAACGTCATCGCCACGCCGCCGGGGCTCGCGCCGGGTGATCGGCATGTCGTCGTCGGCGCGCACCTCGACACGGTCCCGCTCGCGCCGGGTGCGGAGGACAACGCCTCCGGCGTCGCCGTCATGCTCGAGCTCGCCCTTCTCGCGGCCGGTGCCTCGCTCGCTCCGGGCAGCCTGACGTCCGTGCAGGTGGTGTTCGTCGCGTTCGGCGCGGAGGAGCCGCGGGCCGCCTTCAACCCGGACCACACGTACCACCACTTCGGGTCGCGGGAGTACGTCCGCCTGATGGACCCGGCGCAGCGCGCGTCGCTCGTCGGTGCGATCTCGCTGGACCGGGTCGGTGTCGGCACCGTCGTCCCGGTCAGCTCCGCCGCGATCGGGCCCGCGACGTTGCGGGACGCGCTGCTCGCCGCCGGCACCGTGGCTGGCGTGCAGGTGCTCGCCGACGAGACGAACACGAGCAGCGACCACCTCCAGTTCGAGCTGGCCGGGCTCACCGGCGCTCGGGTCGGCAGCACCCCGTACGCCGGCTATCACAGCCCTGACGACGTACCAACCGTCGTGAGCGCGGACCAGCTGGCCCGCGTGATCACGCTCACCTGGACCACGTTGCAGGCACTGCGGTAACCACCCCGGACACCGCCGCCCTACGCTCGCGGGATGGCCCGACGACCCGATCTCGTGATCTTCGACTGCGACGGTGTGCTGGTCGACACCGAGCGGCTCGCGGTCCGGCTCGAGGTGCAGCTGCTGGCCGAGCTGGGCTGGGAGATCACTGAGGCGGAGATCGTCGAGCGGTTCGTCGGCATCTCCGACGGGGCGATGCAGCGGGCGATCGAGGAGCGCACCGGCCGGCCGCTCCCGCCCGGTTGGCACGAGGAGAGCACGCTGCGGTACCGCGAGGCGTTCGCCGCCGACCTCGGTCCGGTACCAGGTGTCGTCGAGGTCCTGGACCGCCTCGACGCGGAGCAGATCACGACCTGCGTCGCGTCCAGCGGCAGCCACGAGAAGATGACGTTCACGCTCGGCCTGACCGGTCTCGATCACCGTTTCGCCGGCC
>JACCYY010000276.1 GCA_013696235.1 Sporichthyaceae bacterium
TCGCCCGGACGGCCGAACGGTCGGACTGGAGATCCGCGCCGACGTTGCTCGCCGCAACCACCGCGGCGACGGCCGCGCCGACGGTGGCCAGCGTCACCCATGCCGGCGGCGCGACGAGTGACGCCGGGTCGAGCCAACGCCGGCGGAACCGCTGCGTGGTGACTGCGGCCCGGGCCCCGATCGCGACACACACGACCAGTGCCGCCACGGTGGCGATCTGCAACGCGTCTTCGGCGAGTACGGCGACGGCCACCCATCCGAGCGCAACGGCGGGGACCACGACAAGTGCAGTCCGCCTCGCGTCGAGCGCGGCGGACCGGTCGGTCTCGCGATCCGCCGGCCGGACGTCGGCGTCGCGTTGGGGCTGGCGGAGGAGCCACGGGAGCCGTTCCCCTGCTGCCTCGAGCGGGGGGGGCGACGGCAGCGGCCGGCCCGAGCTCGCACCCGGCTCCGGCTCGGCTGCGCTCATCCCCGCAGTCTCGCACCGACGTGCGGGAATGCCCGCTCTAGACTCCCGGCTGACTCGACGACAGGGAGCGACTCGTGAGGATCGCCAAGGTGCTGGTCGCCAACCGGGGCGAGATCGCCGTCCGGATCGCTCGCGCGTGCAAGGACGCGGGCATCGCCAGTGTCGCCGTCTACGCCGACCAGGACCGCGATGCCCTGCACGTCCAGGTGGCCGACGAGGCGTACGCGCTCGACGGCGCCACTCCGGGCGAGACCTATCTCGTGATCGACAAGCTGCTCGACGTCGCCGCCAGGTCCGGAGCCGACGCCGTGCACCCCGGGTACGGCTTCCTGGCCGAGAACGCAGGTTTCGCCCGAGCGGTGATCGGCGCCGGCCTGACCTGGATCGGCCCTCCGCCGACCGCGATCGACGCCCTCGGGGACAAGGTCCAGGCGCGCCACATCGCTCAGCGGGTCGGTGCGCCGCTCGTCGCCGGCACGGCCGAACCGGTGAACGGGGCCGACGAGGTCGTCGCCTTCGCCGAGCAGCACGGTCTGCCGATCGCGATCAAGGCGGCCTTCGGCGGTGGCGGTCGAGGGCTCAAGGTCGCTCGCGAGCTCGGCGAGGTCGCCGAGCTCTACGAGTCGGCCGTCCGCGAGGCCGTCTCGGCGTTCGGCCGCGGCGAGTGCTTCGTCGAGCGCTATCTCGACCGGCCGCGGCACGTGGAGACCCAGTGCCTCGCCGACCAGCAGGGCAACGTCGTGGTCGTCTCCACCCGTGACTGCTCGCTGCAACGACGGCACCAGAAGCTCGTCGAGGAAGCCCCTGCGCCGTTCCTCAGCGCCGCCCAGAACGCCGAGCTCGTCGCGTCGTCCAAAGCGATCTTGCGCGAAGCCGGGTACGTCGGTGCCGGCACGTGCGAGTTCCTGGTCGGCCAGGACGGGACGATCTCGTTCCTCGAGGTGAACACCCGCCTCCAGGTCGAGCACCCCGTCACCGAGGAGGTGACCGGCATCGATCTCGTCCGCGAGCAGCTGCGGATCGCCGCCGGCGAGCCGCTCGGGTACGACGACCCCCCCGTGCACGGCCACGCGATCGAGTTCCGGATCAACGCCGAGGACGCCGGCGCCGGCTTCCTCCCGGCTCCCGGCACGCTGACCCGCTGGGAGCCGCCGGCGGGACCAGGGGTCCGGCTGGACTCCGGCTACGTCTCCGGGCAGACGGTCCCCGGGGCGTACGACTCGCTCGTGGCCAAGCTCGTCGTCTCCGGGGCGTCGCGCACCGAGGCGCTCGAGCGGGCCCGTCGCGCGCTCGCGGAGTTCGTCGTCGAAGGCATGCCGACGGTCATCGCGTTCCACCGGGCCGTGGTGTCCGACCCGGCGTTCGTCGGCGCCGACGACCACTTCTCGGTCCACACCCGCTGGATCGAGACCGAGTTCGAGAACCAGATCGAGAAATGGACCGGTGCGCCGAGCACCACGGACGGCGCCGACGACGCGGTCGAGCGGCTGGTTTTCGAGGTCGGTGGTCGCCGCATCGAGGTCGGCGTCCCCAGCAGCGTGTTCAGCAGTGTGTCCGGCGGCACTCGCTCGGTGACCAAGCCGGCCGGGCGCAAGCGCGGCGGCGGCGGACGCGGCACGGCAGCGGTCGGCGGAGACGCGCTCACCTCGCCCATGCAAGGCACGATCGTCAAGGTCGCGGTCTCCGACGGCGCCGTCGTCGCGGCCGGCGACCTCGTGGTCGTGCTCGAGGCGATGAAGATGGAGCAGCCCCTCGCCGCCCACAAGGCCGGCACCGTCAGCGGGCTCGGCGCAGAGATCGGCGCAACCGTCACCGCCGGCGCCGTGATCTGCCAGATCAAGGACCTGATCGAGGAGTAGCCACGCGAGCGAGCTCGGCGAGGTCGAGGCCGACCGCGCCGGGCGTCGACCACGGCACCGAACAGGGTCAGGCAGGATGGAGGTGACGCCGCCCGGTGACCGACCTCCGGTGCCCTACCCCCGTCATGGGGCGTCAACCCTGGGAGGGGTCATGGAGATCTTCCTGCTGCTGGTTCTGCTCGCCGCCGGCGGCTACCTGCTCGTGCAGTCGAGCACGCGAAAGCGGCAGGCGCAGATCGAGCAGAAGCAGTCGGTCGACCTCGTGCGGGGTGCCGCCGAGGAGGACGTGACGAAGCTCGGCGAAGAGGTCGTCTCGCTGGACAACGTGACCGCCGGACACGACCTCGACGAGGCGACCAGGCAGGACTACCAGCAGGCCCTGGACTCGTACGAGGAAGCGAAGACTGCGCTCGCCCGGGTTGCACAGCCCGAGGACGTGAGGCACGTCACGGAGGCGCTCGAGGAGGGCCGATACCGCATCGCCAGCGTGCGGGCCCGCCTGGCCGGGTCCCCGCTGCCGACCCGACGGCCCCCGTGCTTCTTCAACCCGCAGCACGGCCCGTCCACCGACGACGTCGAGTGGGCGCCGGCGGGCGGGATCAAGCGACCGGTCCCGGCCTGCGCTGCAGACGCCGAACGGGTGAACGCGGGGGCCGAGCCGATCACCCGCCGCGTCCTCACCGAGGACGGTACGCGCCGCCCGTACTGGGAGGCCGGGCCGGCGTACAGCCCGTGGGCCGGCGGGTACTTCGGCGCGTACGCGATGTCCGGTCTGCTGCCCGCCGTGCTGATCGGCTCGATGATCGGCGGCGGTGGCTTCGGCAACTGGGACGGCAGCTACTCCGAGGGGTACGCCGACGGCCAGGGGGAGGGCGGCGGCGACACCGGCGGGGACACCGGCGGCGACACGGGCGGCGGCGACTACAGCGGTGACACCGGCGGGGGCGACTACAGCGGCGGCGGCGACTACGGCGGCGGCGGGGACTTCGGCGGCGGCTGGGGTGGCGGCGGGGGCGACTTCGGTGGCGGAGGCGACTTCGGCGGGTTCTGACTCAGACCGCGAGGCCCACGGGCATGCAGGCACCCCCGTCGCGGCTCCGGCTGCTGCTGTGCCGGGTCGGCATCTGGCACCGCTGGCGGACCAAGAGCAACGAGTGGGGCGAGCGTTGGCAGATCTGTCTCGCCTGCAAGAAGGAACGCGACGTCCCCGGCGGGACGATCGAGGTATGAGCGCTCGCACCCCCGAGCGGCCGAGCGGTCCGCAGCTCGGCCAGCTCAGACCTGGTCAGGGTGCAGTCGACGGGCCGCCTCGGCGATCGAGCCCGACAGCGACGGGTAGATCGTGAACGCGTGCGCCAGCTGGTCGACCGTGAGGTTGGCCTCGACGGCGAGCGAGACGGGGAAGATCAGCTCACTGGCTCGAGGCGCGACCACGACCCCACCGACCACGACACCGGTGCCCGGCCGGCAGACCAGCTTCACGAATCCGTCGCGGATGCCTTGCATCTTCGCCCGGGCGTTCGTGGCCAGGGGCAGGGTGAGAAAGCGCGCCTCGATGTCGCCGGCCTCAGCGGCGGCCTGAGACCACCCCACGGTGGCGATCTCGGGGTCGGTGAACACGTTCGCCGCGACCGTCTTGAGGTCCAGCGGGCGGACCGCCTCGCCAAGGGCATGCCACATCGCGATGCGGCCTTGCATCGCAGCGACCGACGCCAGCATGAGGACACCGGTGCAGTCCCCGGCGGCGTACACACCGTGCGCCGACGTCCGGGACACGCGGTCGACCGTGACGAAGCCGCCGTCGCCGAGCCGGACCCCGGCCTCCTCGAGCCCGAGGTCCTCGGTGTTCGGGATCGAGCCGACCGCCATCAGGCAGTGGCTTCCCTCGACGACGGCGCCGTCTGAGAGGGTGACCGCCACGCCGTCACCGCGGCGCTCGACGGTGGCGGCCCGCGACCGGCCGAGCACGGTCATGCCCCGTCGAAGGAAGACCTCCTCGAGCACCCGCGCCGCGTCTGCGTCCTCGCCAGGGAGCACGCGGTCGCGCGAGGAGACCAGGGTGACCGCGCAGCCAAGGGCCGTGTACGCGGACGCGAACTCCGCGCCGGTCACGCCGGACCCGACCACGACCAGGTGGGTCGGCAGGTCGGGCAGGTCGTAGACCTGCTGCCAGGTCAGGATTCGCTCGCCGTCCGGGGTCGCCTCGGCCAGGACCCGAGGATGCGCGCCGGTCGCGACCAGCACGACGTCGGCATCGAGGTCCTCCGTGCCGCCGGCGTCGAGCTCGGCGACGACGCGGTGCGGGCCATCCAGGCGCCCGCTGCCCCGGAGCACGCGCACACCGGCGCGCTCGACACCTGTCCCGATGTCGGCCGACTGGGCCAGGGCGAGCGCCTTGACGCGAGCGTTGACCCGGCCGAGATCGGCACCGACGACACCGTCGGGTGGCGTGCCGTCGCCCATCACCACACCGAGCTCGGTGGACTCCGCGGCGATCGTCATCACGTCGGCGGTGGCGATCAACGTCTTGCTCGGGACGCAGTCGGTGAGGACGGTCGAACCGCCCAGGCCGTCCCGTTCGACGAGCACCACCTCGGCGTTGTGCTGGGCGGCAACCAGCGCGGCCTCGTACCCGCCCGGCCCTCCCCCGACGATCACGATGCGCGTCACGGCACGCATTGTTCCGTACCCGGCGCGCGTCGCTGCCGGGGTTGCGCCGTCGCTACCCTGAGCGCCCGTGGCTCTCTACGCCGCCTATGGCAGCAATCTCGACCCCCAGCAGATGGGAGCGCGCTGTCCGCACTCCCCGCCACGCGGCAACGGCTGGCTCACGGGCTGGCGGCTCACGTTCGGCGGGGAGGACCGCGGTTTCGAGGGGTCGCTGGCCACGGTGGTCGAGGACCCGGTGGGTGAGGTCTACGTCGCGCTGTACGACGTCACGTCCCCAGACGCGGCCGCCCTGGACGAGTGGGAGGGCAGCGACCTGGGCCTCTACCGGAAGCTCCGTGTCCGCGTCCACACCCTGGATCACGACGTCGTCGCCTGGCTGTACGTCCTCGACGCGTTCGAGGGCGGGCTCCCGTCGGCGCGCTACCTCCAGATCATGGCCGACGCGGCCGCCGCCGCCGGCGCCCCCGACGACTACGTCCGCGACCTGCGGACCCGGCCCTGCCGATCGTCGGGTTCGATCGGGCCGGACTGATCAGCGAGGTGGCGCGAGTGTGGCCAGCGCGCCCGGCTTCGTCGACAGGTTGTGCCACCTGAACGCGGGCCAGGGCCTCCGCAGGCACTCCGGCGTGGTGGTATCTCTCAGTGGCCCGAATCCGTTCCGCCGCCGGAGGAGGTTCCGTCGTCGACGTCGCACCCGAGCGGCTCGTGGCGTGGGTCAACCGGTTCGTCGTGCGCAACGACGGGCTCGCCGAGCTGACCGCGACCGCCGATGCGGTGACGATCCGTGGTGGCGACGGCACGACGGCTGAGCTTGCGGTGCCGTTCGGCCCGATGGCCCCCACGGACCGAGAACCGGTGGAGGCGCTCCTCGACCACCTCAGCGACTTGGGCGCGCTTGGCCTCGTGCTCGTCCGCGCCGGCGCGTACTCCATCGGAGCCTGCCGGGACCGCGTCGTGCTCTCCTCGACGACCGACCGCCGGTACGTCCAGGGGCGAACCGCCGCCGGCGGCTCGTCGCAGCAGCGCTTCGCCAGGCGTCGGTCCAACCAGCGCCGGGAGTCCTTCGCCGCCGCGGCGGACGCCGTGGCGCGGGTGCTTGTCCCGATCACGGCGTCGCTCGGCGGCGTCGTCCTCGCCGGCGACCGCAGCGCCCTGGCCGCGGTCATGGCGGACCGCCGACTGGCCGCGCTCGGCGCCCTGCCGAGCCGGACCTTCGGCGACGTCTCCGAGCCCCGACGCGCCGTGCTCGACGACGTCGCCGCCCGCAGCCTGGATGTCGCCATCACCGTGCGGCCGGCTGCCTCGTAGGCGCCTCGCGACGTCGGTAAGGTCCACAGGTGACCGAGCCGACGACCGTCCAGGACCCGTACGAAGTCGCCCGTGCCGCCGCCGACAAGCTCCGGGAGCTGACCGGTGTCAAGCGGCACGACGTGGCGCTCGTGCTCGGCTCGGGCTGGGTGCCAGCGGCAGACCGGCTCGGCGGGACGATCGCCGAGATCACGGTCACCGACCTTCCCGGCTTCTCGCCACCTGCAGTGGCCGGGCACGCGGGTCGGGTTCGCTCGGTCCGCGCCGGCGACCACACAGTCCTCGTGTTCCTCGGTCGCACCCATCTCTACGAGGGGCTCGGCGTCGCCGCCGTGGTGCACGCCGTCCGGACCGCCGCGGCTGCCGGCGCCGGCACCGCCGTGCTGACGAACGGCTGCGGCGGGCTGCGCGAGTCGTGGCAGCCCGGCACGCCGGTGCTGATCAGCGATCACCTCAACCTGACCGGGCGCTCCCCCGTCGTCGGGGCCAGGTTCGTCGACCTCACCGATCTCTACTCCCCACGGCTGCGCGCGCTGTGCCGGGATGTGGACGGCTCGCTCGACGAAGGCGTGTACGTGCAGCTCCCGGGCCCGCACTACGAGACCCCGGCCGAGATCCGGATGATCCGAGCGATCGGCGGCGACCTGGTCGGGATGTCGACGACGCTGGA
>JACCYY010000278.1 GCA_013696235.1 Sporichthyaceae bacterium
CCCTGGAGACGACCTTGTGCTTGGTCGGCTTCCCCATGAGCTTCCAGTACTGCTTGGCGAGCTTCCACGCCGTCTCGACCGCTTCCCCACCGCCGGTCGTGAAGAAGACCCGGTTGAGATCGCCGGGGGCGTGCATCGCGAGTCGCTCGGCCAAGTCGATCGCGGCCGGGTGTGCGTAGGACCAGAGCGGGAAGAACGCGAGCTGGCCGGCCTGCCTCGCGGCGATGTGCGCGAGCTCTCGGCGACCGTGCCCGACCTGGACGGTGAAGAGGCCGGCCAGCCCGTCGAGGTAACGGCGACCGTTGTCGTCCCAGATGTAGGCACCCTCGCCGCGCACGATGATCGGCACGTCGTTGCCGTCGTACAGGCCGGAGTGGCGGGAGAAATGCAGCCACAGATGATCACGAGCCGCGACCGTCCGCTCGGTACCGCGCGGGGTCCGCGAGCCACCGCCTGGCTGGGCGCCGCTGGCCGGGACAACGGGCGTCGTTGTCATCGTGTCCCCCAGTCGTAGAGCTGCTTGCGGAGCTTGAGGTAGACGAACGTCTCGGAGGTGAGGACGCCGTCGATCTTGCGGATCCGTCGGGTGACGACGTCGAGCAGGTGGTCGTCGTCCTCGCACACCACTTCGGCGATCACGTCGAACGACCCAGCGGTGATCACGACGTAGTCGACCTCGGTGATCGCCGCGAGCGCATCGGCGACGGCCTGCACGTCACCCGACGTACGGACCCCGATCATGGCCTGGCGGTGGAACCCCACCTGGAGTGGGTCGGTCACCGCGACGATCTGGACGACGCCCTGGTCGAGCAGCCGTTGCACCCGTTGCCGCACAGCCGCCTCGGACAGCCCCACGGCCTTGCCGATGGCCGCGTACGAACGCCGGCCGTCCTGCTGGAGCTGCTCGATGATTGCCTTGGCCACCGGGTCGAGCAAGACCGGTGGACGTTCCCGCACAGCCACAGGGCGATCCTGGCCGTCACGTTGCCCGGGTGCAAGGGAATCCGCAGATTCGGTCCGTACCCGGTGACGGAATCCCCGGCTGGCGGCGCGGCTCACCATTGATCCCGCTGCACCGACCGACCTACGCTGGTGGTCCGCAACACCATCATCTCGTACCGGAGGCCCGCCGTGACTTCGCCGTCGACCGACCAGTCCGCACCGGCGAGCCGACGACGGCTCGCCAACTTCGTCGGTGGCGAGCACGTCGACCCGATCGATGGCGAGACCGCACAGATCACGAACCCGGCCACCGGGCGGGTCGTCGCCGATGCCCCGGTGAGCCGGGCCGAGGACGTCGACCGCGCGTACGCCGCGGCCGCGGGCGCGTTCGACGCGTGGCGGGACGCGACGCCGAGCGATCGGCAGCGGGCGCTGCTGAGGTTCGCCGACGCGGTCGAGGGACGAGCCGACGAACTCGTCCGGCTCGAGGCGGAGAACACGGGAAAGCCGCACGCGCTGACGGCGAGCGAGGAGATCCCGCCGATGATCGACCAGATCCGGTTCTTCGCCGGCGCAGCGCGGGTGCTCGAGGGCAGGTCGGCCGGTGAGTACCTCGCCGGGCACACGTCCTACGTGCGTCGCGAGCCGGTCGGGGTGATCGGGCAGGTCACACCGTGGAACTACCCGATGATGATGGCGGTCTGGAAGTTCGCGCCGGCCATCGCTGCGGGCAACACCGTCGTGCTGAAGCCGAGTGACACCACGCCCGAGACGACGTTGCTGCTCGCCGAGATCGCAGCCGAGTTCCTCCCGGCCGGCGTGCTCAACGTCGTCACCGGTGACCGCGACACGGGGCGGGCGGTGATCGAGCACCCGACCGCGGCGATGGTGTCGATCACCGGGTCGGTCCGCGCCGGCATGCAGGTGGCCGCCTCGGCGGCCAGGGACGTCAAGCGGGTGCACCTCGAGCTCGGCGGCAAGGCGCCCGTGGTCGTGTTCGACGACGCGGACCTCGAGGCCGCCGCGGAGGGGATCGCGGTCGCCGGCTACTTCAACGCCGGTCAGGACTGCACCGCCGCGACCCGGGTGCTCGCCGCGCCCGGCATCCACGACGACTTCGTCGCCGCGCTCACCGAGCAGGCCCGTGCGGCGAAGGTCGGTGCTCCGGACGACGACGACGCGCTGCTCGGGCCGGTCAACAACCCCGACCAGCTCTCGCGGGTGACCGGCTTCCTCGACCGGCTGCCCGGTCACGCCAGGTTGCAGGTCGGCGGCGATCGCATCGCCGAGCTCGGCGACGGCTACTTCCTGCGCCCCGCCGTCGTGTCCGGCCTGCGCCAGGACGACGAGGCGACCCAGGACGAGATCTTCGGGCCGGTGATCACGGTGCAGCAGTTCACCGACGAGGACGAGGCGGTGCGGTGGGCGAACGGCGTCCCGTACGGTCTCGCGTCGAGCGTCTGGACGCAGGACGTGGGCCGGGCGATGCGGATGAGCCGGCGGCTGGACTTCGGCTGCGTGTGGGTGAACTGCCATATCCCGCTGGTTGCTGAGATGCCCCACGGCGGCTTCAAGCACTCGGGCTACGGCAAGGACCTCTCGATATACGGCCTCGAGGACTACACCCGGATCAAGCATGTGATGATCAAGATCAACTGATCATGCTGGCGATCCGTGCGCCCCGCGCCTTCGACGGGGCTCGAGCCGTCGAAGGCGGCGCCACTGTGATGATCCACGCCGGCAAGATCGTCGGTGTCGAACCGGCCGGCATCGACCTGCCCGACGGGACCATCCTGATCGACCACCCTGACGCGACCATCCTTCCCGGCCTGATCGACAGCCACGTCCATCTCTGCGCCGACAGCATCGACGGCGCGCTGGACCGGCTCGAGACCTATGACGACGCCCAGCTCGACGAGGTGATCGACGCCGCGCTCCAGCGGCAGCTCGCGGCAGGCGTGACCACAGTCCGTGATCTCGGCGACCGGCGGTACGCCGTCGTGGATCGTCGGGACGCCGGTGGTGAGGAGGTCCGCCCCACCATCGTGGCGTCCGGACCACCGATCACGAGCGTCCGCGGGCACTGCTGGAACATGGGCGGCGAGGCAGCCGGTGTGCAGGCTCTGCGGCTCGCGGTCCGCGAGCGGGTCGACCGAGGCGTCGACGTCATCAAGATCATGGCGAGTGGCGGGCTGTTGACGCTGGGCACCGACGCCACGGCCACCCAGTTCAGCGACGACGAGCTCGAAACGATCGTGGTCGAGGCACATGCGGCCGGGCTGCCGGTCACGGCGCACGCCCACGCGCGTGCGGCAGTCGAGCAGGTGGTCAGGGCGGGGGTCGACGGCATCGAGCACTGCAGCTGCCTGACCGCGACGGGTGTGGACGCACCGGTCGAGCTCCTCGACCGGATCGCGGCTCAGCAGATCGCGGTCTGCCCGACCCTGGGCACCGACCCGGAGATCGGGCCATCGCCGAGGGTCCTCGAGCTTTTGACACGCATGTGTGTCTCGCGGGACGACCTGCTTGCCGACGTCGCCCGCTTCCACGCGAGCGGTGTGCTGCTCGTCGGCGGCAGCGACGCCGGCATCTCGACCGGCAAGCCGCACGGGATCCTGGCCGAAGCGCTCGTCGAGGCGGCGGGGTGCATGCCCGCCGCTGCCGTCCTCGCCGGCGCGACGTCGATCGCCGCCCGGACCTGCGGCCTGGACGACACGAAGGGTCGGCTGCGGCCTGGGTACGACGCCGACCTCGTCGTGGTCGACGGCGATCCGCTCGCCGACATGACCGACATCCGGCGCGTTCGCCAGGTCGTCCTCGCCGGCTCGGTCGTCGGCGATCCCCTCGGGCAGACTTGACCGGTGCTCACGCTCGATCTTGCTCTCCGGCTGCAGGCTGCCGGGGTCGCTTGGACGCCCGCGCCTGGTGATCGTTTCGTCGTGCCGGACCGGGACATGGACGACGAGGTGTTCGTGGTCAGCGACATGACCGTCCAGGTGCATGACTTCCCGACCGGGAGCGTGATCGGGTTCAACGGGACGACGGAGTGGGCGCTGGACAGCCTGGCGCAGGGCGAGGTCGTGTGGATCCCGCGCGAGGACCAGCTGCGCGAGCTGGTCGGGGCGGAGTTCGACCGGCTCGAGTCCGTTCCCGGCGGGTTTGCCGTGGTCACGGCGGACGAGGACGGCGAGCGCCGGCACGTCGACCTCGACGCCGAGCGCGCATACGCCCGTGCTGTCCTGGCGGCTCGCGAGCTTTAGACGAAATCTGGCCCCAGCGGGCAGCCCCGGCCCTCAGGGCTTCGCGGTCAGGTCGGGCGTGACCCGCGGCGCGCCCGCAGCCGCGCGAGCATCTCCTTCGCCTTCGCCTGGTTCTGCGGCTTGCGTGCCTCGTCGACGATCTTCTTGGCGATGCCGGCCTTGAGCAGACCGCTCACGAGCCCCATGGGTACTGCTCCTCGTCTCGACGTCCGGTACCCCGAACGACTACCCGGCCCGGCGCCGACGAACCCCGTACGGCCGGTGACGTCGCGAGCTCAGGCCCGGAGGTGCTCGGTGAAGAACGCGACGGTCCGCTCCATCGACAGCGGCCAGACGGCCTCGAAGGCGTGCGGCTCGGCGTCGTAGGTGATCAGCTCGGCGTCCGCGCCGGCGGCCTGCAGCGCGGTCAGGGTCTGCTGCGACCAGGTGACCGGGCAGCTCTCGTCGGCGGTGCCGTGCTGGATCAGGATCGGCTCGGTGATGCGGTCGAAGTAGGTGACCGGCGAGACGTCCTGCCAGAACTCCGGGCTCGCCTCCGGTGCGCCGTACGCCGCGATGATCGCGTCGGACACGCCGTCGGCGTCGGGATCAGCGCGCGTCCAGCGGTTGAAGTTGTCCGCCGTGCTCGAGCTCACCGGCGCGTAGACGACGGCGGCGTCGACCAGGCCAGGTGATGCCACCAGCGCGTTGTACGCGACGCCGCCGCCCATCGAGCGGCCCATGAGACCGACGCGTTCGGGATCGAGCTGGGGGTGCCCGGACGCCTTGATCGCGAGCACGGCGTTGATCACGTCCTTGGTGTAGCCGAGGCGTAGCTCGAGCTCGGCGTTGGGGTCGTCGCTGGACTCGGCATGGTTGCGGTAGTCGGTGTGCAGGACCGCGTACCCGGCCCGCGCGAGGTAGTCCTGCTCCCGCATCATGCCGCGGCCGTTGGTGTAGATCGCCGGGTCGATGTAGCCGTGGGCGAGGACGAGGGTCGGGAACGGCCCGGCCCCGACCGGGATGTTCATGATCCCCGAGATGGTCAGGTCACCGCTCGCGTACGTGACGAAGTACCGCGTGTACGCGTCGTTGGCGTCGAGCACCTCGCCGATCTGCAGGTTGCGACCGTCGTACGCCTGCTGCGCGAGCGCCTCGATCGACACCGGGTGCGGCGGCGGGGTCGGGATCGGCGTGGGCGTCGAGGTGGTGGTCGGCGGTGTGCGCGTCTGCACCCCGGCTTCCCGAGCGGTCGAGGTCGTGGCGGTCGGCGGGCTGGGCACCGGGGCGGGTGCGGCCGCCTCGTCGGCGCTGCAGGCCACGGTGCCGACGGCGCACAGCGCGACCGCGAGGACGAACCGGACGGGCAGCGTCATGTCGCCATCCTCACCCACCCGACGGGCCGAAGTCGTACGTGACGCCAGTGAGCCGTTCGGACTCCGCCCACAGCCACCGCTGTACATCGGCGTCGAGCGCCCTGAGGCCGGGCGGGGTGACGACCGGGCTGCCGGTGAAGCCCTGCCAGCCGCCGGGACCGACGTACTCGCCACCGCCGAGCTGCGGGTCCACGGCGGCGCGGACGATCGACAGCGCACCCTGGGCGGCGCTGTGCGTGAGGACGGGGACAGATCCGAGGACGGCGCGGACCGGCCCGACCATGTGCCGGCTGAGCGTCGTGCGGGCGATGCCGGGGTGCGCCGCGACCGAGATCGTCGCGGCCCCGGAACGAGTGAGGCGGCCGTCGAGGTCGAGCGCGAACAGCAGGTTCGCGAGCTTCGACTGCGCGTACGCCGCGGCCTTGTCGTAGCGGC
>JACCYY010000318.1 GCA_013696235.1 Sporichthyaceae bacterium
CTGATGGTCGCACCCCTCGCACCACACATCGCCGAGGAGCTGTGGGCCCGGCTCGGTCATGACGAGTCGCTCGGACGCGGGCCGTTCCCGACCGCCGATCCCGCGCTGCTGGTCGAGGCCACCGTGACGTGCGTCGTCCAGGTGAGCGGCAAGGTCCGCGACCGGCTCGAGGTGCCACCCGACGTCGACCAGGACACGCTGCGCGAGCTCGCGCTGGCATCGTCGGGCGTGCAGCGCGCGCTCGACGGTCGGGCGATCCGTACGGTCGTCGTCCGCCCCCCGCGTCTCGTCAACGTCGTACCGGCCTGACCGGCCATGAGCCACCCCCCGACCGCGTCCGTCGCGGTGGTCACCGACTCCTCGGCCGACCTGTCGGCGGAGCTGGTCGGCGACCTCGAGATCGCCGTGGTCCCGCTGCGGGTCGTGATCGGCGGGATGCAGTACCTCGAGGGGGAGGAGATCGGTGCCGAGGACGTCACCGAGGCGATGCGGACGAAGGTCGCAGTGACCACGTCTCGACCGAGCCCGCAGGCCTTCCTGGCTACGTACGCGCGGCTCGTGGATGCCGGCTTCGACGCCGTGGTGTCGGTCCACCTCTCGGCCGAGGTGTCCGGCACGTACGACTCGGCGGTGCTCGCTGCCGCGGAGTCCCCCGCGCCGGTGGAGGTGGTGGACACCCGGACGCTGGCGCTCGGGCTCGGTTTCGCAGTCCGGGCGGCCGCGCGGACCGCCGCCATCGGCGGGTCCGTCGTCGAGGTCGCCGCCGCCGCCCGCGACGTGGCGGCCGCAAGCCGGTCGCTGTTCTACGTCGACACGCTGGAGTACCTGCGGCGCGGCGGGCGGCTGAGCGCCGCCCGGGCGTTGCTCGGATCGGCCCTCGCGGTGAAGCCGATCCTGCATGTCGCCGAGGGCCGCATCGAGCTGCTGGAGAAGGTCCGGACGTCCTCACGGGCCCGGGCGCGGCTGGCTGACCTGGCCGTGGAGACGGCCGGTGACCGCCCGGTCGACCTCGCGGTGCAGCATCTGGCCGCCGCGAGCCGAGCGGGCGAGCTGGCCGACCAGCTGAGCGCCCGGATCCCCGCGGCCGGCGAGGTGATCGTGCGGGAGGTCGGCGCCGCGGTCGGCGCGCACGTCGGCCCCGGCATGGTCGCCGTCGTCATCGCTCCTCGCCGCTGATTCGTCCGCTCACCGCTGCGACGCCGGCCTCCGTCGGAACCGGGTTGGCCGTGCCGGCTGGACAGCGCATGCTCGTCCGGTGGACGGCATCCGGGTCAGCACGCGCGTGACGATCCCCGATGACGAGCTGTCCTGGCGGTTCTCGCGCTCGTCCGGTCCGGGCGGGCAACACGTCAACACCACGGACTCGCAGGTCGAGCTGCGCTGGGACCTGGCGTCGTCGACGGCGCTGAGCGAGCACCTTCGCGCTCGGGCCCGGGAGCGGCTGGCCGGCCGGCTCGTCGGTGACACCGTGATCATCAGCGCCTCGGAGCACCGGTCGCAGCACCGCAACCGCGAGGCGGCGAAAGAGCGGCTCGGTGCCCTGATCCGGGACGCTATCGCGCCGCCGCCGCCGGCCCGCCGACCCACCAAACCCACGCGTGCAGCCAAGGAGCGCCGGCTCACGAGCAAGCGGCGGCGGAGCGACCTCAAGCAGTCCCGACGCGCCACCGACGACTGATCCGGACGGCTGGCGAGGACGGGACCGGGGTCGTCCCGCAGCGTCCACAGCACGTCCGGCCCGGTGCTCGTCCACAGCCTGGTTGCAGACCGCCGACGGCGGGGATGGCTCGCCTAGCGTCGGCCGAGTGGTGGAGAGGTCGGTCACGTCGAGCGCAGGCGACCGCGGACGCGGCCCGAGAGCGTCTCGCACGCATCGCGGTACCGCGGGGCGCTGAACAGGTGCTTCCGACGGGAGGCGCCGACGCGCGGCACGCGTACGGAGGTGTCTCGGCGGCATCCGCCCGCCTGGGTGAGCCCGGCCGCCAGTCGGCCGATGCCGGCGATCCTGACGTCGCGTGGCGCCCCGGTGCCGCCGAGGCTGAGGCGGGACCAGAGTCCGTCGATCACCTCGACGAGCGAAGACGGCACAGGGCATCGCCTTGGGCGCGTGCCCTCGCAGCCCTGTCCGACCACGTCCCGCCGACGCTCCGCGGTGCGCGGGTGCACCTGACCGGGCGCGCCGTGGCTGGAGTCGTGGTCGCCCTTGCCGTGGCGGTCGGCTCGGCGGCTCTCGTGGCCGGACGGTCCGCGCCGGAGATGATCACGCCTGGCGCGATCACGGTCACGACCGCGCCCGTGGTCGAACCGGGCGTGCCGGCTCCGACCGAGCCGGGTTCGGTCCCGACCGTGATCACGGCGGGTGCGGTGGTCGTGCACGTCGCCGGCCTGGTCGCGACACCGGGTGTGTTCGAGCTGCCGGTCGGCTCCCGCGTCGTCGACGCCCTGCAGGTGGCCGGCGGCGCGCTCCCTGGCGTCGACACGAGCACGCTCAACCTCGCCCGGGTCCTGGTGGACGGCGAGCAGATCGCTGTCGGCATCCCAGCTGCGCCGGATGCAGGAGGATTGTCCCCGGGTGGCGGCGCGACTCCCGGCCCCGGCTCGCCGCTGGACCTCAACACCGCCTCCGAGGCGCAGCTCGACGCGTTGCCCGGCGTCGGGCCGGTCCTGGCTGGTCGCATCGTCGCCTGGCGGGAGGAGCACGGCGCGTTCACCGCGATCGAGGAGCTGCTCGAGGTCAGTGGGATCGGCACCGCCACGCTGGCCGACCTGACCGCTCTGGTGCGCGTATGAGTCGCGCCCGCGCGGAGCGGTGCCCGCACGAGCCGGCGATCGACCGGCCGGCTGACCTGCGGCTCGCGCCAGCCGCGGCCGGCGCGTGGGGGGCTGGCTTCGTGGCGCCCGTGCTCCCGCTCGGCGGCCGTTGGTGGTTGGTCGGAGCACTGACGGTCCTGGGTACGGCTGGTCTCCGGCTGCTTCCCGCCGGGGGCCGGTCGAGGCGCCACGCGTTCGCGGCGTCCTGCGCGCTGGGCCTGCTCGTCA
>JACCYY010000325.1 GCA_013696235.1 Sporichthyaceae bacterium
GGGGCCGGGGCCGGGGCGACGCCGAGCGGAGACGAACACGTGAACGAGCTCGAGGACAGGGCGGTCGGCTGCCTCGTCGGCGCGGCGGTCGGAGACGCGCTCGGCGGCGCGACCGAGGGATGGACACCCGCGCAGATCAGGGAGCGCCACGGCGGCTGGGTGACCGGCATCGTGCCGCCCTACTTCGAGAACTGGCGAGACGCGCGCCCGATCGCGCCGTACCACAAGGGCGACGGCCACATCACCGACGACACCTTGATGACCCATGCGCTGGTCGAGGTGTACGCGAAGCGTCGTGACCATCTCGACGCGTACGTGATCGCGGAGGACCTCGTCCCGCTGCTGATCAACGAGAAGCGGTGGGTTCCCGAGCTCGAGTCCGAGGCGCTCCTGGTGCAACGGTTGTTCCTGGCCGAGAAGTGGCTGGTGGCCCGCCTGCACTACGGCCACGTCGACCCGCGCGAGGCAGGTGTAGGCAACATCGTGAACTGCGGTGCGGCCATGTACGCGGCGCCGATCGGCATCGCGAACGCCGGTGCGCCAGCGCTCGCGTACGCCGAGGCGATCGACGTCGCCGGCGCCCACCAATCCTCGTACGGCCGGGAGGCAGCCGGGGTGTTCGCAGCCGCGGTCGCCGCGGCCATGACGCCGGGTTCGTCGTCGAGCGATGTCGTGGACGCAGCCCTCGCCCTGGCCCGCGACGGCACCCACGGCGCCATCGAGGCGGTCGCGAGGATTGCATCCCGCTACGGCGCCTGGCCGGAAGCGCTGCACGCGCTGCGCGAAGCGGTCGCTCCGTACGACAGCGTGGGGCCGGACTACCGCGACCCGGGCCTCGACGCCCGCCGGCCCAGCCGGACCAAGTCGATCGAGGAGCTCCCGATCGCGCTCGGGCTGGTACTGGTGTGCGGCGGTGACTTCCGCGCGGCTGTCCTCGGCAGCGTGAACTACGGTCGGGACGCGGACTCCATCGCGACGATGGCCGGCGCGATCACCGGTGCACTCGGTGGCCTCGCGGCCGTCCCCGCGGACTGGCACGAGCGCGTCGCCAGCGCCAGCCGGCTCGACCTGGTCACGGTCGGGCACACGATGGCCCAGGTCGCGCGTGAGATCCACCAGCGAGATCGGGACCGGTTTGCCGGTCGGGACGCTGCCATCAACGGGCCCGTCGCCAGCTCGTCGCCCCAGCACGTGCGCGGCTTGGCCAGCCGCTCAGCGGTCGACGACGAGACCGAGATCGTCACGGAGGGCGGTGCCGTCGAGAGCGTCGAAAGCAAGGCCGTCGCCAGGTGATCCGCCTCACCTGGGCCCAGCCCGAGGACCTGGTCGGCCACGAGCTCGCGGCGAGCGCCGGCGAGGGCAAGGACACCGCCGCCCTGGCTGAGGTCGGGCAGCGGTGGGCGGCCGCCGGTGGTGATCCCGGTGCCGGCACGCGCGGGGCCACCGGCGCCGCGGCACCGGCGCCGTTGCGACGGCTGGCAGGCGTGTTGCTCGACGAGCTGGACGCGCTCCCGGTCGGAGCCGAACTCGAGCAGCGGGAACCGCTCGACTGGGCCGACCGGCTGATGCCGACCGACTCGCCGCTGCGTGCACCCGTCGCCACCGGGTTGCGCGACCGGCTGCACGGGGCCTGGCTCGGGCGGGCCGCGGGCTGTGTGCTCGGCAAGCCCGTGGAGAAGATCCCGCGCGCTGGCATCCGCGAGATCCTGCAGAGCTCGGGCCAGTGGCCACTGACCTCGTACGTCACCGGCGCCGGCGTCCCGGACCAAGTCCTGGCCCGCTGGCCCTGGAACCGCCGCAGCCAGACGACGAGCCTGGCCGAGCACCTCGACGGTGCGCCCGAGGACGACGACCTCAACTTCGCGATGCTCGCGCTCGCGCTGGTGGAGCGCCGCGGTCGGGAGCTCACCACCGACGACGTCGCCGTCGGTTGGCTGGACGCCCTGCCGGCCGGGCGGGTCTTCACCGCCGAGCGGGCGGCCTACCGCAACCTCCTGCTCGGGATCGAGCCACCGGCGACGGCAACCACGCACAACCCGTTCCGGGAGTGGATCGGCGCGGCCATCCGCACCGACGTGTACGGCTGGGTCCATCCCGGCGAACCGGTCGCCGCCGCCCGGCTGGCCGCCCGCGACGCCCGGCTCAGCCACACCCGTGCCGGCGTGGACGCGGCGATGTTCGTGGCCGCGATGTGCGCCGCTGCGGTCGTGGCCGACGACGTCGACGAGGTCCTGAGCGCAGGTCTCTCGGTCCTTCCCCCGGCAGGTCGCTACGCAGCGGCGGTCGGGCTCGGCATCGAGCTCGGGGCCAGCGGCAAGGACCGCGAGGCGTGCGTCGACGCGATCGAGAGCGCGTACGGCCACCTGCACTGGGTGCACGCGCTCAACAACGGGGCGCTGGTCGCGTACGCGCTGAGCGCGAGCCGCGGCGATCTCGGTCCGGCGATCTGCACAGCCGTCATGGGAGGCTGGGACACCGACTCCAACGGTGCGACCGTCGGCTCGATCTGCGGGGCGCTCGTCGGTGTCGGCGGCGTACCGGGGGGCTGGTCAGAGCCAATGCACAACCGGCTGTCCACCACGCTGGCCGGCTTCGACGGCATCGGCTTCGACCAGCTGGCCGACCGCACCCTCGCGGTGGTCGCACTATGAGCGGCGAGCCGGTCGACGTCGTCGTGGTGGGCAGCGCGAACGGCGACCTGGTGCTCCGCGTGGCGACCCATCCGGTCCCCGGCGAGAGCGTCCTTGCGCTGGACCGGGCCGATCATGCCGGTGGTAAAGGGCTCAACCAAGCGGTCGCCGCGGCCCGCGCGGGCGCCCGGACGGCCTTTGTCGGCGCGGTCGGTGACGACGAACCGGGGCGGATGCTGCGGGCAGTGCTCGACCAGGACGAGATCGGAGTCGGCCGGCTGCGGACCAGCGAGCTGCCGACCGGGTTGGCCGTGGTCGCGGTCGACGAGCGCGGGGAGAACTCGATCATGGTGGCCGCGGGCGCAAACTCCGGCCTCGTCGGCCTCGACGATGACGACCTCGCGCTGATCAGCACGGCGGCAGTGCTCGTCGTCCAGCTCGAGATCCCGGTCGAGACGGTCCTGGAGGCAGCCCGGGCCGCACGTGCCGCTGGCGTACGCGTGGTGCTGAATGCCGCCCCGGCGCAGCCGCTGCCGACGGACCTGCTCGCCCTTGTCGACCTGCTGGTGGTGAACGAGCACGAGGCGCGAACCCTCGTGCCTGACAGCCCGCCCCACGGTGCAGACGGGGATCCGGCGGAGCTGGCTACGAGCCTGCTCCATCTGGTGCCGAGCGTCGTGGTCACGCTGGGCGAGGCCGGAGTGGTCGTCGCGGAGCGCGGCCACGACCCGATCGACCAGCGCGCACCCCACGCTCGGGTCGTCGACACGACCGGCGCCGGCGACACGTTCACCGGTGCGGTGGCGGCAGCACTCGCTCGCGGCGAGTCGCTCGGTCAGGCCGTGTGGTTTGGCAGCTGCGCCGGATCGCTGGCCGTCGAGTCCTCTGGCGCGGTGCCGTCGATCCCGTTCCGGTCGGCGATCCAGGAACGTATGCGCACCACGACCTGCCGCGACGGGTGGGCTGATCCTGCCGCTGCGCGGGCGATCGACCTGCCGACCTCGGTCCCGCTCGACGAGGGCGCCGACCTCTCGGTTCTCGACGAGGCAAAGATCATCGCCGCGCCGGACGACCGGGCGGACTGGCCGGCCTGGCGGAGGCAGCTCAACGCCTGGCGGTCCTCGGCACACGAGCGGTACGGCTACGACGCCAGTCGTTACGACGACGAGGCGAACGCCTGGGCGGCCAGGGCCTGGAACGTCGCGATCGTCTGGCTCTGGGACGAGGCGCTCTACGACTGGACGGCGGGTCGGTTCGACGTCGAGCGGCTGCTCGCGACGTACGCGCCGTTCGGTGGGCTCGACGGTGTCGTGCTGTGGCACGCGTACCCGGTGATCGGGATCGACGATCGCAACCAGTTCGACTTCTACCGCGACGTGCCAGGGCTGGCTGACCTGGTCCACGAGCTGCGGCAGCGCGAGATCCGGGTGTTCCTGGACTACAACCCGTGGGACACCGGGACTCGGCGTCCCACCCGATCCGACGCGAGCGAGGTGGCAACCCTCGTACGGGCGACCGGCGCGGACGGCGTGTTCCTGGACACCCTCAAGGAGGGCGACGCAGAGCTGCGGGACACGCTGCTCGGCCTGGACCCGCCGCCGGCGCTCGAGGGCGAGTCGCGCGTGCCGACGGCGCGGATCGGTGATCATCTCCTGTCGTGGGCGCAGTGGATGGCCGACAGCGAGGTGCCCGGTGTGCTGCGCGCGCGCTGGTACGAGCAGCGGCACATGATGCACCACACCCGCCGCTGGAACGACGACCACACCGACGAGCTGCAGTCCGCCTGGATGAACGGCGTCGGTGTCCTCATCTGGGATGTCGTGTTCGGCTCGTATGTCGGCTGGAGCCCGCGCGACCTGTCGATCATGCGGGCGATGCGGCGGGTCCAGCTCGGACTCGGTGATCATCTGATCCGCGGGGCGTGGACACCGCTGCCCGATCTGCTCTCCGAGGCGGCGATTGAGGCCGGCGTGTTCGGCTCCGGCTACGAGCTCGACGGCACCACGGTCTGGACGTTCGTGAACCGACGGAACGAGCCGTACGCCGGACCGGCGGTGGTCGTGGACGGAACCGGGCAGTGGTACGACCTAATCCGCGGTGCCGACATCGTCGTCAGTCAGGGCGCCGAGGTCGAGATCGAGATACCGGAGCGCGGGATCGGTGGGCTGCTCCACGTCGCCGCCGGTGCCGAGTCGCCCCACGGGTTGACCGATCTGCTTGCTGCCGCTGCGGCTGATCCGCTCGTTGCTGACGCCACGGTGGTGCTCCCCACCGCGACGGGCTCAGGCGGCGAACCAGTGGCCGGCGATCCGGTCACCGGTGCGGTCGCCGTTCCGCGCAGCACCCATGTGCTGCCGTACCGCTATCGGGTGCGGGAGACCGGCCTCCGCGCACCGGCATTCCGGGCGGGCATGTGGAAACCGTTCCCCCCGCACCTCCACGCCGAGGGCACCGGCACGTTCACGCATAGATCGAGCGGCGTAGCGGTGGATCCGGCCGAGGTGACCAACGCCGACTTTGCGACTTTCCTCGACCAGAGCGGCTACATCCCGAAGGTCGACAACCGCTTCCTCGACCACTGGGTGGACGGCAGACCGAAGCCGGGCAGCGAGGACGAGGCGGTGACCTTCGTCGATCTCGACGACGCGGGGGCGTACGCGTCCTGGCGCGGGGCTCGGCTGCCGACCGACGCTGAGTGGCAGATCGCCGCCGGCGATCCTGGTTTCCGACGCCTTGAGCCGCTGGTGTGGAACTGGACCGGGCCGGAGTACCGCGACGGGCGGACCCGTCGGACGATGCTGAAGGGCGGCTCGTCGTACGCCGCCCAGGGGTCGGACTGGTACGTCGAGGGCGGGCCGCAGGAGCCGGACTGGGTCGTGCGGCTGCTGCTCATGGGTGGTGGGCTGTCCCGGTCGGCGACGATCGGCTTCCGGTGCGCGGTTGACCGACCAGATCACGGGGCCGGGCCTGACGACGGCGGATCGAGGACGGAGCCCGGCGGTGCATGACAATCTCGCCGCGGGTGGACCGCTGCACGGGTTGCGCGTGCTCGACGTCTCGACGCTGTTCGCCGGACCGCTCGCGGCAACGTTCCTCGGCGACCTGGGCGCTGACGTGATCAAGATCGAGCACCCGCGCCGGCCGGACGCCGCTCGCACGCACGGCCCGGCCAAGCAGGGCGTAGGACTGTGGTGGCTCACGCTCGGCCGCAACAAGCAGGCGATCACGCTCGACCTCAGCCAGCCCGCCGGTGCGGACCTGCTCGTCCGGCTCGTGCGCGATGCCGACGTGATGATCGAGAACTTCCGACCCGGGACGCTCGAGCGGTGGGGTCTCGACTGGGACCGGTTGCGCGCCGCGAACCCTGGGCTCGTGCTTGCCCGGGTGACCACGTTCGGGCAGTCCGGCCCGTACGCGGGCCGCCCGGGCTTCGGCTCGCTCGCCGAGGCGATGAGCGGGTTCGCCGCGATGACCGGCGAACCCGACGGTCCCCCGACGTTGCCGCCGTTCGGGCTCGCCGATGGGATCGCGGCGCTCGCAACCGCGTACGCGGTGCTGGCGGCGCTGCGATCGCGGGATGCCACCGGCCGGGGCCAGATCGTCGACACCGCGATCATCGAGCCGCTCCTCATGCTGCTCGGCGGGCAGATCACGGCGTACGACCAGCTCGGCTACGTCCAGCGGCGCACGGGCAACCGCTCGGTGAACAACGCACCGCGCAACCTCTACCGCGCAGCCGACGGCGTCTGGCTCGCGGTGTCGACCAGCTCGCAGAGCATCGCCGAGCGCGTCCTGCGCCTGGTCGGCCGCGACGACCTCACGGCCGAGCCATGGTTCGCCTCCGGCGTCGGGCGCGCAGAGCATGCCGACGTGCTCGACCAGGCGGTCGGGTCGTGGATCGCGGCGCGTCCGTCAGCGGACGTGTCCGCCGAGTTCGCCGCGGCCCATGCAGCCGCCGCACCGGTGTACGACGTGCGCGACGTGATGGCCGACCCGCAGTACGCCGCCCGGCAGACCGTGATCACCGTCGATGACGACGTGCTCGGCCCGGTCAAGATGCAGAACCTCCTCGTCCGGCTGTCCGAGACGCCCGGCGGGGTGCGCTGGTCGGGCCGCCCGCACGGCGCGGATACCGACGCGGTGCTCGCCGAGCTCGGGCTCGGGCGCAAGGAGATCCAACGACTCCGTACGGACGGTGTCGTGTGATCTTGACCGCGCTCTACGTCCCCGGCGACCGCCCGGAACGATTCGGAAAGGCGGCTGCTTCGGGCGCAGACCGGATGATCATCGATCTCGAGGACGCGGTGTCACCCGCCGCTCGGCCGGCCGCCCGGGTTGCGGTCGTCGAGTGGCTCCGGTCAAGCCAGGCCGAGGTCCGGGTGAACGCGCCAGGCACCGATGATCTTGTAGCCGACCTCGAGGCGCTCCGGTTCGTCGCGCCTCCGATCCGGCTGCCCAAGGTCGAGTCCGCAGCTGATGTCGACGCAGCTCTCGCTGCCCTGGGGCGACCGGTCGAGGTGTGCGCCCTGATCGAGACCGCGGTCGGCGTCGAGGCCGCCTATGCGATCGCCCGGCACCCGGCGGTCACCGCGATCGGGCTGGGCGAGGCAGACCTCAGGAGCGATCTCGGCATCACCGCGGACGAGGCGCTCCAGTGGGTCCGGACCCGGGTGGTGGTCGCCGCCCGCGCCGCTGGTCTCCCGCCGCCGATGCAGTCGGTCTGGACCCAGCTCGACGATGTTGCCGGGCTGGCGGCATCCTGCCGCGCCGGCCGCGCCTGGGGCTTCCGCGGCCGGACCGCGATCCATCCGAAGCAGATCCCGGTGATCGTGCGGGCCTACCGCCCGACGCCCGCCGAGGTGGCCGAGGCCCGCGCCGTCCTCGCCGCCCTCGACTCCGCCGCCGTCGCCGTCCTTGCGAATGGCGCGATGGTGGACGGGGCAATGCGACGGGCAGCCGAGGAGATCATCGCGCTCGACAGCAGGCTGCAGGACGTGAGCCCTCCACCAGGCGTGGCGCTCACCTCCCGTAGTGGGATCTGGCCTGCAGGATGACGAGATCACCGTCATCGACGAGGTAGACGAGGCGGTGCTCGTCAGTGATGCGCCGCGACCACGCGCCGTGCAAGGCGTGCTCGAGGGGCTCAGGCTTGCCCATGCCCGCTGATGGGTCGCGGAGCGCCTTGTCGATGAGTCGGTTGATTCGCGTGACCATCGCTCGGTCGGTGGTTTGCCACTGCGCGTAGTCGCCCAGCCGTGCGGGGTGAACACCAGCCTCACGACGAGAGCGGGTGCTCGTCACGCCTGTGGCACCCGGCTCGTGGCAACGACCGACCGTGGTCCCGACCGAAGGAGCATCTGATGTTGTCTCGTCTCAACCCGTACATCAGCTTCGCCGGCAACGCGCGAGAGGCCATGGAGTTCTACCAGCGCGTGTTCGACGGCTCCCTGACGCTGAACACGTTCGGTGAGTTCGGCCCGCCGGACGCCCCGGGAGCCGACAAGATCATGCACGGCCAGCTCGAGACCGACGGCGGGTTCACGCTCATGGGTGCCGACACCCCGCCCGGGACGGAGCACGAGCCGGGGAACAACATCGCGGTGAGCCTGAGCGGGGACGACGCCGAGCAGCTGCGCGGCTACTGGGCGAAGCTGGCCGAGGGCGGCGCCGTGTCGGTCCCCCTCGAGCCGCAGATGTGGGGCGACGAGTTCGGCATGTGCGTGGACCAGTTCGGCATCGG
>JACCYY010000369.1 GCA_013696235.1 Sporichthyaceae bacterium
GCAACCGCAGCGCCTCGGTGAGGTACTCGCCGTACTCGCTCTTGTCCCCGTCGCAGAGCACGAGGTCGTACGAGGCGTCCGCGAGCCTGGGCAGGACCTCGAGCGCACGTCCACAGATGAGCCGCATACGCTGGCTCGGGATGCCCTCCTCAGTGAACGCCGTGCGGGCGAGTCGCTGGTGCTCGGCCTCGACGTCCACGCTGGTCAGCACGCCTTCGGGCCGCATGCCACGGAAGAGCCAGAGGCCGGAGACGCCGGTTCCCGTGCCGATCTCGACGACGTTCCTCGCGTCGAGGCTGGCGGCGACGAACTGCAGTGCCGTGCCTCCGCCGGTCGAGATCGGGCTGACGCCGACCTCGCGCGCGCGGTCGCGAGCGGTCGCGAGCACGACGTCCTCGACGACGAATCCCTCGGCATGGGCCCAGCTGGCCGGTGAGATCGGGCTGGCGATGGCTCCTCCTCGAGAGAGACGGACCGCCCGCTTGCCCGGCGGCGATCGGGCGCCGGTCCCACGGGTGACCGGTCAGACGACCGTGGCGGCAGCGTAGTCCGCCGGCACCTCGGCGCTTGGCTGCCACACGGTTGCGGCCGCGGAGGGCCCCCGCCGCCCGTGCGGACCGCCGCCCAGCCCCGCTCCCAGGAAACCTCCAGGTTGGCCTGGGAACATGCGCTCGGGCGTATCCGTTCGTGCGGTACGAGGTGAGCGCGGCGGTGGACTGGACCCGGGCCCGGGTCCAGCGATACCAACGCCCAGGGAAGGCTCGGCGATGAGCGACGGTGCGGTGGTCTGGCAGCCGCCGAGCTGGGACGAGGTGGTCCGGACGCACTCCGGCCGCGTCTACCGGCTTGCCTATCGCCTGACCGGCAACCAGCACGACGCCGAGGACCTCACCCAGGACGTCTTCGTCCGCGTGTTCCGCTCCTTGTCCTCGTACACACCAGGGACGTTCGAGGGCTGGCTGCACCGCATCACCACGAACCTGTTCCTCGACCGGGTGCGCCGTCAGCAGCGGATCCGCTTCGACGCCCTTGCCGACGACGCGCCCGAGCGGCTGGCGGGGCGCGAGCCGACCCCAGCGCAGGCCTACGACGACACCCACCTCGATGACGACGTCCAGCGGGCGCTGGACTCGCTGTCGCCGGAGTTCCGCGCTGCAGTGGTCCTGTGTGACATCGAGGGCCTCTCGTACGAGGAGATCGCGGCCACGCTCGGGGTGAAGCTCGGCACCGTCCGGAGCCGGATCCACCGCGGCCGTGCGCAGCTGCGCGCCGCGCTGGCGCACCGCTCGCCCGCGCTGCGCGGACCGGCTCGCGCAGACGAGCGCGCGGCCGACGACGCGCCAGTGATCTCGATCGAGAGGACGCCGGCGCCGGTGGTGGAGTCGTGAGCCATCTCCGCGACCTCATCGCCGCACTCGTCGACGGGGAGCTGAGCCACAGCGACCGGGAGCGCGCGCTCGCCCATCTCGCGAACTGCGGCACCTGCCGCGCCGAGGTGGCGGCCCACCGAGCCATCAAGGAGCGCCTCGCCGATCTGGTGACCCCGCCGGTACCCGCCGGCCTGCTCGCCGAGCTGCACCGCATGGCGGAGCCGGGCGAGCCGCTGCCGCTCACCCGTCGAGGCACCGGCGAGGCCACGCGCCCCCCGACTGTCCCCGTCGGGCGTCGCCCGTCCGACCGCGGCACCAGCCGACCAGCCGGCCGCAGTCGGGGCCGGCGGGTCCGCAGCGCGCTGACCACCGGCACGCTCGTCGTCGCCGCGACCCTCGTCACCGCCTTCGCCGTCGGTGGTGAGCCCGGCTCGCCCGACCAGCCGGTCGCGCCGGACGTCGACAGCTATGTGGTCGAGCACGCGCGGACCAGCCGCGTGGTCCCGTTCGCCGACATCCCAGCCGACGCGGTCGGCGTGTCGTTCCAGCGGGGTGACCGGTGAGGATCGGCACGTCCGCGACCGCTCCGCGTCGCTCACCTGGCTCCCTCGGGCTGGCCATGCTCGTCTCCGGGCTCGTCGCCGGCTCGGTCACCGTGCTCGCGCCCTCGACCGCCGCCGACATCGGCACTGAGCTGAGCGGTCCCGGTGTCGATCCCGATCCCAGACCAACCTCGTCTGCCCGGGCCCTCGACCTGCTGGACAAGGTGGCATCCGCGGACGACCTGGTGCGTTACGCCGGGGTCCAGTTCGTCTCGGCCTGGGGCCCGGAGAGCACCGACAGCACGCTTGTCGAGATCAAGAACGTCCCCGGGCAGGGCACTGCGCTCCGCGTCCGAGGCAGCGGCGACGGACCGGCGTCGGCCTTGTTCACCACCGCGCCTGGCGACATCGGGTTCCAGCTCGGCGGTGGACCGGTCGGGCTGCTGGCCCGCAACTTCAGCATCTCGACGGCAGGCAAGGACAAGGTGACCGGCCGCAAGACGCGCGTGCTGGAGATGGTCGGGGACCGTGACGCCGTCGCCGCCCGGTTCTGGATCGATGACCGCAGCGGCGTGCTGCTGCGCCGCGAGGTGTACGACGCCTCCGGGCGAACCGTACGGGCCAGTGCGTTCGTCCAGGTACGGATCGGGCCTCGGGTCTCGCCCGGCCACCTGCCGCCTGCACTTCCCCAGGCCCGAGCCGAGGACCTGACCGCCAGCGAGGTCGCGACGATGCGCGTGTCCGGCTGCTCCTGCCCGGCGCTGCTCGCCGACGGGCTCTCCCTCTACCAGGTCCGCCGCGTCGACACGAGCGCCGGCACGGTGCTCCACCTCAGCTACTCCGACGGGCTCTCAACGGTCTCGCTCTTCGAGCAACCGGGCCGCGTCGACGAGACGTCGATGGTGGGCTACACGCCGACGGCCGATCGCGACGGCGTCCGGTACGTACGCGCCGGCCTGCCGCAGCAAGTCGTGTGGTCCGCCGACGGCGTGGTGTACGCAGTCGTGGCCGACGCGCCGGCGCGCCTCGTGGACGAGGTGGTCGCCGGCCTCCCGCACCAGGCGCCGGAACCGGACGGGCTGACCAACCGGATCGGGCGCGGCCTGGCCCGGGTGGGTTCGTGGGTCAACCCGTTCGCCTGAGACGCTAGGGCACGCACGCCAAGTCCCAGTGGCCCGAGTCCAGTGACCCAGTCCCACATGGCCCGCCAATCGGCTGAGCACAGGAGACCGCCTCGATGAGCGACACCAACGACCCGGCGCGGCCGGGTGGCGAGGCCGAGGAGACCCGGCGGCTCGACGTCGACGCCACCGAGGAGACGCGACGGCTGGAGGGCGAGAGCTGGCTCAGCCGCTGGCAGCCGGCGCCGAGCGAGCGTCGCGACCCGCGGGGCCTGCCCGCCGCGCCGTACGGCGTCGGCCATGGCTGGGC
>JACCYY010000172.1 GCA_013696235.1 Sporichthyaceae bacterium
GCCTGGGCGACCCCGGGCCGGTGCGCCGCCGGCCGGACGACCGCCTGGCGCGGGACGAGCTCCCGGACCACCCGGACCACCGGGGCCTCGGCTCGGCATCGTGCGCTGGGGCATCATGCCGGGGTTCGGTCGCGGGGCTCCCGGGACCGCACCGGGCCGACCTGGCGTACCCGGTCGTGGGGCCGCGGGCCGCGGGCCCCCCGGCGCTGCAGGGCGTTGCATGCCCTGGCTGCCGCCAGAGGTGAACGGGTTGTTCCCCGGACGGGGACCACCCGGGCGGGGCATGCCAGTGCTGCCAGACGTGAAGGGGTTGTTCCCCGGGCGCGGGCCACCGGGCCGTGGGGCCGGACGGGTCCCCGGCTGGGCCGTGCTGTCGGCGACCTGGTCGGTCGGCGCGGCCGCGGCGGGACGCTGCGGCGCTGGAGCCGGCGAGCTGGTCTGGGTCGTCCCCGGTGCCGCCGGTCCCCGGTCAGCGGGCGCACCGTTGAACGGAGAGGGGGATGCTGGCGACGGTGCGGCGACGGGACCCGGTCGCAGGTCGGTCGGCCCGGAGGGGGCCGTCGCGACCGGCTCAGGTGGGGTCGACGCGGTCTTGGCGGCCGGCCGCGGACCCGACTTGGCCGCTGCGCTGGAGGGGGCCGCGCTCGACGGAGCGGCCGGCATGGCCTCGCGGAGCTTGCGCACCACGGGAGCCTCGACGGTCGACGACGCCGACCGGACGAACTCCCCCAGCTCGTTGAGCTTGGTCAGAACGACCTTGCTTTCGACACCGAGCTCTTTCGCGAGCTCGTAAACCCGGACCTTGGCCACGCTTCTCCTCACCTCGGCCCGGGTGCCCGGGCCGTCCTAACGCATGGACGTGCTCATCGCTGCGTGCTCATCGAGCGCTCATTGCTCTCGACCTGCTCTCTCTCGCGAACGCGCGGTTGCGCGCTGCCGGTCTTCGGTGGAACCGTCGTGCCGTTCGGATCCGTCGATCCTGCCGGCGTGAACCGGTCAGCCTGGTGCTGGTCCGACGAGCGCCACCACGGCGTCGAGGGCGAGCGGTCCCGCATGGCGTAGAGCCCGGGGGAACGCTCGTCGACGCGTGGCGAGCTCGAGGCACCGCTGGTCGTGGTGGAGGTACGCACCCCGACCGGCATGGTGACCCGTCGGGTCGGGAACGCAGGCGTTCTCGACGACGACCACGCGCACCAGGTCGGACTTCGGCGCCCGGCCTCGGCAACCCACGCACATGCGTACGGGGGTCGGCCGCGACGACGCGCAACCGTCTGCGCCGGAGTCTACCGTCTCCGACCGCTGGGTGGAGTCGCCGGCTGTCGGGCCGTCGTCCGGGAGGCCGTTCATCTGCGTGCCTCGATCGGCAGGACTCCGCCGATTCCGCTCCGTCGTCACTCCGGCTGCGACTTCCGCGACATCGCGGCCGGATCGCCTTCGGTGTCCGGCCGGATGTCGATGCGCCAACCGGTCAGTCGCGCGGCGAGCCGCGCGTTCTGGCCTTCCTTGCCGATGGCGAGCGACAGCTGGTAGTCAGGCACGACCACACGCGCCGACCGGGCCGCGAGGTCGACCACCTCGACGCTGCGGACCCGCGCCGGTGACAAGGCGCTCGCGACGTTCGTCGCGGGGTCCTCCGACCAGTCCACGATGTCGATCTTCTCGCCGTGCAGCTCGTGCATGACGTTGCGTACCCGGCTGCCCATCGGGCCGATGCAGGCACCCTTCGGGCTGATCCCGGGAATCGTCGCGCGGACCGCGATCTTCGACCGGTGGCCGGCCTCGCGGGCGACCCCCATGATCTCGACCGAACCGTCGGCGATCTCGGGCACCTCGAGCGCGAACAGCTTGCGGACCAGGTTCGCGTGCGTCCTGGACAGCGTGATCTGCGGTCCACGCATGCCCTTGCGCACCTGCAGGACGTAGCAGCGCAGCCGCTCGCCGTGCACGTAGCGCTCACCGGGCACCTGCTCGGCCGGGGGCACGACGCCCTCGACCTTGCCGAGGTCGACGTGCACGATCCGCGGGTCCCGGCCTTGCTGGATGATCCCGGAGATCAGCTCACCCTCCTTGCCGGTGAACTCGCCGAAGGCCTGCTCGTCCTCGACATCACGCAGCCGCTGGAAGATGACCTGGCGTGCGGTGGCGGCGGCGAGCCGGCCGAACCCGGTCGGGGTGTCGTCCCACTCCCGCACCAGCTCGCCCTCCTCGCCCAGCTCCTGCGCCCAGATCACGACGTGCCCGGACTTGCGGTCGAGCTGGGCACGCGCGTGGGGCTCTGCGCTCTCGCTCCGTTGGTAGGCCAGGAGCATGGCCTGCTCGATCGCGTCCACGAGCACGTCAAACGGGATCTCCCGCTCCCGCTCGATCGCCCGGAGGACGCTGACGTCGATGTCCACGTCAGACCTCGCCGCCGTCGGGGGTCTCGTCGGGTCCGACATCGCCGTCGACGTCGGTACCGACCTCCTCGCGCTTGCGCCGGAGCTCGACCTGGACCAGCGCACGCTCGACGTCGGCGTACGCGACGGTGCGCTCGACACCGGTGGCGTCGTCGACGAGCGTCGCCCCGGTCTCCTCCGCGGTTCGGATCCGCCCGTTGATCTCCTCGTTCCCGGGCAGCGTCACCGCCACCAACCGGCCGACGTTGCGCCGCCAGTGCCGCGCCTCGACGAGCGGGCGGTCCACCCCTGGTGAGCTCACCTCGAGCACGTACGAGCCGGGGATGGAGTCGTCGTCCTCGAGCGCGGTGGACAGCGCGCGGCTGATGTCGGCCATGTCGTCGAGCCCGAACCCGCCGTCGCGGTCGACCACGACCCGGACGACGTGGCGGCGGCCTGCGACGCTCACCGTCAGGCCCTCGAAGTCGTAGCCGAGCCGCTCGACCACGGGTCCGACCACGGGTCGCAGGAGCTGCTCGGGCTGGCTCGACATGGCGGGAATCCTGGTTCTGCCGGGTGGTTCGGTCGGGTGGTTCGGTCGGGTGATTCGATCCGGGGCCCGGTCAAGGCGATCTGCCGGGCATTGCGGGACGCCCAGTTTAGTGGCGCTCGGCTACCGTCGTCCGATGCCCGTCGTCGAAGTGCTGGGCACCGGGCTGCTCGGGGCGCCTGCCGGCGGATCGGCGGGGATCGCGCGCCGCCGGGTCCTGCTCGGGCTGCTCGGAGTGCCCGCCGGGCTCGCCCTCGCGTCCTGCAGCAGCGGTGCGGCGCGACCGCTGCCGACCGGACTGACGACGACTGGCGAGGCACGGACATCGACACCCACCACGGCCCCCCCGGTCCTCGACGCTCGGTCGCTCGTGGCCGCCGCGAAAACCGCGCTCATCCTGATCGCGACGTACGAGGCGACGATCGCGACGCACCCGACGCTCGGCCCGGTCCTCGGGCCGTACGCCCTTGACCACGACGCCCACCTCGTTGCGCTGGCCGAGCGTGTCCCACTTCCGACCGTCCCGCTTCTGACCTCCGCGCCGACGTCCGGTCCCACGGGACCGGGCGGGTTGCCCTCGGCCGGCCAGACGTCGACCGCGATCCCGGTCCCGGCCGACCCGGCCGGCGCCCGAGCAGCGGTGGTCCTGGCCGAGCAGGTCGCCGGTGCGCAGGCCACGGCGGCCGCCCGCGATGCGCGTGACGGCGAAGCCGCCCGCCTGCTCGCGTCGATCGCCGCCAGCCGAGCCGTGCACGCGCTGATCCTGGCGGTGCCGGCATGAGGTCACGCGCCCGACGGACCGGTTCGGCCGGGACCGGACCGACTGCGTCGCCGACCGCCACGACCACGCTCCCTGAGCCGGCCCTGGCCGCGCTGCAGGCAACCCTCGCCGGCGAGCACGCGGCCGTGTGGGCGTACGGGACGCTCGGCCCGCGGGCCGGCCGAGCCGGTGAGGACCTCGCCCGGAGCATGTTGCTCGCGCACGCCACGAGCCGGGACGGGCTGCGCGCGCTCCTCGTCGGGGCTGGCGCGATTCCGGAGGCTGCCGAGGCGGCGTACGCGCTGCCGGTCGACCCGAGCGACCCGGTCACCGCGGCCGAGGTCGCCGCCCTCGTCGAGGAACGCCTTGCCGCGGTCTACGCGGACCTCGTGGCCGCGACGAGCCGCCGTGACCTCAGGTCGATCGCGATCGCCGGCGTGACGACTGCCGCCGTCGGGGTGGTGCGCTGGGGCGGCAGCGCGCCGCCTTTCCCTGGCCTGCCCGAGCGAGCGGGGACCGGCCCGCCGACTGGTGCGCCGTCTGGGTAGGAGGCACATGAGAGGACGCTCATCGCGTGCTCACCCACCGCCCAGCAGCGGTCTGGTCGAGCGCTGGGACCGGCGCTCGCCCGAGACGGGCTCACCTCGAACGGGTCAGAGGCGAGCGAGCTCAGCGCGAAGCGGGTCCAGACCGAGGCCGCCGAGGTCGAGCGCGCGGCGGTGGAAGGCCTTGAGGTCGAACTGGTCACCCTGCCGGGCCCTCACCTCGTCCCGGGCCTGAAGCCAGATGCGTTCGCCGACCTTGTACGACGGGGCCTGGCCGGGCCACCCGAGATAGCGGTCGAGCTCGAACCGGAGGAACTCGTCGGCCATCGAGTTGTGCGCGCGCAGGAACTCGAGGCCGAGCTCGGGGTCCCACGTCTCGCCGTCATGGAATCCCGTCCCGGCCGGGATCTCGAGACCGAGGTGCATGCCGATGTCGATCACGACCCGAGCGGCCCGGAACGCCTGCGCGTCGAGCATGCCGAGCCGGTCGCCGTGGTCGTCGAGGTATCCCAGGTCGGCCATCAGCCGCTCAGCGTAGAGCGCCCAGCCCTCGCCGTGGCCGGACACCCAGCACATCAGTCGCTGCCAGCGGTTGAGGACGTCCGAGCGGTAGGTCGTCTGGGCGACCTGGAGATGGTGCCCGGGCACGCCCTCGTGGAAGACGGTGGTGACCTCGCGCCAGGTGGAGAACTCGGTGACACCGACGGGCACCGACCACCACATCCGTCCAGGTCGGGAGAAGTCCTCCGACGGTCCGGTGTAGTAGATGCCGCCGTCCTTGGTCGGCGCGATGCGGCACTCGAGGTTGCGGATCTCCTGAGGGATGTCGAAGTGCACGTCGGCAAGCTCACTGACGACCCGGTCGGAGATCTGCTGCATCCACGCCTGCAGCGCGTCCGGGCCGGCCAGCTTGCGCGCCGGGTCAGCCTCGAGCACGGCCTGCGCGTCGGCGACTGAACCGCCGGGCACGATCTGGTCGGCCACCGCGGCCATCTCCTGCTCGATCCGGGCGAGCTCCTCGAGGCCCCACGCGTAGGTCTCGTCCAGGTCGATCTCGGCACCGAGGAAGTAGCGCGACCAGAGCGCGTACCGCTCGCGGCCGACGCCGTCGTGCTCCGGAGCGTGCGGTGCGAGCTCGTCCCGGAGGAACGTGCCGAGCTCCGCGTACGCCTGCGAGGCCGCGCGGGCAGCGGTCTCGAGGTCCGTCCGGATCTCGCCCTGCATCCCCGACCCGGCGACCAGGTGACCGAAGAACCCACCGTCCTCGCCGCTGGTCCACTGCGTGCACTGCCCCGCGCAGGCGAGCACCTGGCGGCGAGCGGCCACCCGCCCGCCGTCACGAGCCTGGACGAGGCTCCGCCGGTAGGCCGCGAGGGCAGCCGGGACGGCACTCATGCGGGTGGCGATGGTGCGCCACGCATCCTCGCCCTCGGTCGGCATGAGGTCGAAGACCTGGCGCGTGCTCTGCACCGGGCTCTCGATCACGTTGAGGTCGCCGTCGAGCTCGCCGGCGTCGTGCAGCTCGAGCTCGAGTCCCAGGCGTTCGCGCATCGCGGTCACGCACACGCGGTCGTTGTCGGTCTCGATCGGCGCGTCGCCGAGGTCGGAAAGCACCTGGCGGGCGAGCTCGGCCCGGGCGGCGCGAGCCTCGGGACCGTAGTCGGTCAGCTGGTCGTCGTACCCGGCGACGCCGATGTAGGTGGCCTGGTTGGGGTCGAGCGCGCAGGCAGCGTCGACGTAACGGTCGGCAAGCTCATCGATGCGAGTCACCAGAGGACCCTAGAGCCTCTCCGATCGGTCCAGGAACGCAGCCGCCGCGGCGTTCGCGGCCCCGACCGCCGCGGCCCACGAGCCTCCGCCGGCGCGGGCGGCGACGAGCGCGCCGGTGTGGGTGTCACCGGCTCCGGTCGAGTCGCGGGCCGGCACCGGGACGACGGGGACGGTGATCGGCTCCGCGCCGGTCGGGACCACGGTGGCCCCGTGGACACCGGCGCGCAGGACGATCAGTCCGTCCGGGGCGAGCCGCGGCAGCAGGGCTCGGCCGACGACGGCTGGTTCGGCGCTGCCGGTGAGGAGTACGGCCTCCCGGGTGTTCAGCGAGAGCACGTCCGTGCGGGCCAGCACTGGCTCGAGCACATGGTCCGGCAGGTCGGCGACGAGCGGCCCGGGGTCGCACACGAGCATGGTCGTGGTCGGCAGGTCCGGCGCCCACGCCGCGATGGCCGGCCCGCTCACTGCGTAGGCGAGGTCGTAGCCGCTCACGTACACCGCGTCGTCCGAACGGATATCGACCTGGCTGAGCCGCGGCGGGTCGAGCTCGGCCTCGACGCCGTTCGCCGTGACCATGGTGCGCTCGCCGTCGGGCTCCACCAGCACCACGCACGGCCCTGTGTCACCGGCTCGGTCCGGGGCGTACGCCGCTTCGACGCCGGCCGCGCGGAGCGCCGCGCGGACCACGGCACCGAACGCACCGGCACCGTGGCGACCTGCGTACATCGTGGGCAAGCCACCTCGGGCCGCTGCCGCCAGGACGAACATCCCGCCGCCCGCGCTGATCGACAGCGAGCTGGCGAGCAGATCGCCGCCTCGTTCTGGCAGCCGCGGCACGCGGAGGCGAACGTCCACCACGACCGACCCCACCAGCACGAGTCGCCGCGGCACCGTCGCGGCGCTCATGCCGGGCAGCGCCTGACCCTCTGACCCCCCACCATGCAGGCGATCATTCCGCGTACGGCGCGGGCTCGGCCGGGTCGCCTGGGCGGGCACGGGTACCGGGCTGTGCAGCGATGTCCGCCCGGCTCGGGCTGGACCCCCGATCGAGGAGACGAGATGACCAGCGCGCGCGACATCATGACGGCTGGAGTGGAATGCGTGCAGGAGGGTGAGACGCTCGTCGACGCCGCCCGCAAGATGCGCGACCTGGACGTCGGCGCCCTCCCGATCTGCGGCGCGGACAACCGGCTCAAGGGCATGCTCACCGATCGCGACATCGTCGTGAAGTGCCTGGCCGACGGCCGGGACCCCGCGAGCACGACCGCCGGCGAGCTCGGTGGCGACGAGGTCATCACGATCGGGGCTGACGACTCGGTCGAGGAGGCGCTGCGGGTCATGAAGGATCACGCGGTGCGTCGCCTTCCCGTCATCGACGGACGCGACCTGGTCGGGGTCATCTCGCTGCAGGACATCGCGCGCAACCTGAGCGAGGACAAGCTCGGCGACGTCGTCGACGCGATCACCACCTGATCGGCGCCGCGGCTCGCGGTTGCCGACAGGCGAAGCGACTGGCCGCAGTCCGCACCCACCGGTCATCCCTGCCGTTCTGAGCCGCTCGCGACCGCGGGAGGCGACCAGTCGGCGCGGGATCGGTCAACCGCGCAGCGCGAGGAGGTCTGCGGCAAGAGCGGCCAGGCCGAGGTCAGGGTTGACCGCCTCGACCGTCGCGGCCAGCGCCTCCGGAAACGCCGATCCGCCACAGCAGGCGCCGACAATCGCGCCGGCTATCGCGGCGATCGTGTCCGCGTCGCCGCCGAGGCTGGCGGCGTGGCGGGCTGCCTCCCATGGGTCGGTCGGGAACAGCGAAGCGATCGCGAACGCGGCCGGCACGGACTCCTGCGTCGCGAGGCTGGTCCCCACCAGCGAGCTGATCCGGGTCAGCG
>JACCYY010000042.1 GCA_013696235.1 Sporichthyaceae bacterium
AGCCGGGTGAGCTTCGCGATGTGCAGCGCGAGGTCGCCCATGCGTTCGACGTCCTCGGCCATGCGCAGTGCGGCCACGATGATGCGCAGCTCGGTGGCGACCGGCTGCTGGCGGGCGAGGAGCTCGACCACCTTGTCGTCGAGCTCGTCGCGCAGGTCGTCGATCGTGCGGTCCGCCGAGATGACGTGCTCGGCCAGCGTGAGGTCCGCCGCGAGGAGTGCCTCGGACGCCATCGTGATGGCGGCGCCAGCGGACTCGGTCATCCGCACCAGACGATCGCTGACGGCCTCGAGCTCCTCGTGGTACGCGTCCCGCATGCGTGTACTCCAATTCCTGTCGCTCGTGCCGTTCGGAAGCCGCGCAACCCGTCGTCGGGCGGTCGTCCAGCGTCAATCCTGCCCTGCTGACGGTAGATGGCGGGCGGACCTGCAGCCCGGCGCGCGGATGAACGAGCCCGGACCGGTCGGTGAACAGTCCTCGAACATGCCAGGTCAGCGGCCTCCCGCGGTGCCCGTGGTTGGGCCGACCGACCTAGCATCAGGGGCGTGGACCTCGCCCTGCTCGCGATCACCGGCTTCTGCGGCGTGGCCATCGGTCTCGCCTCCAGCTTGGCGTGGCGGGCGATCGAGCGCGAGCGGAGACAGCCAGTCCCGGCTCCAGAGATCCCTGTAGGGGTCGCGTCGGTGCTCGCGGTGCTGCAGTCCCAGGCGGTCGTGCTCGACAGCGACGGCCGGGTGGTCAAGGCCAGCCCCGCGGCCCACGCGTACGGGCTGATCCGCGACGACCGCCTCGTCTCACCGCACCTGGTCGAGATGGTGGAAGCCACCCGCCGGGACGGCGAGATCCGCCAGGAGGACCTCGATCTGGTCCGCGACCAGCACGGTGAGGTGCCGATGCACATCCAGGCGCGGGTGGCGCCGCTCGGAGCCGAGCAGGTGCTGCTCCTCGTACAGGACCGCACCGAGGTCCACCGGCTGGAGACCGTCCGTCGGGACTTCGTCGCGAACGTGAGCCACGAGCTCAAGACGCCGGTCGGTGCGCTCTCGCTGCTCGCCGAGGCCATGATGGACGCGAGCGAGGACCCGGTCGCGGTGAAGCGCTTCGCCGGCCGCATGCAGATCGAGTCCGCGCGACTCACCGAACTCGTCCGCGAGCTGCTCGAGCTGTCCCGGCTGCAGGCCGACGACCCGCTGACCTCGGCCGAACCGGTGGAGGTGGACCACGTGGTCCGGGCGGCGCTGGATCGCGCCGGTGCAGTCGCCGCGAGCCGTCACATCACCCTCGAGCAGTCCGGTGACCGTGACGTGGTCGTGCTCGGCAGCGACCGCCAGCTCGTCATGGCGCTGGGCAACCTCGTCGACAACGCAGTCGCGTACAGCCTGGACGGTGCGCGCGTGGTGGTCGGTGTCGGTCGGGTCGAGCGGGCGGTCACGATCACGGTCGTCGACCAGGGCATCGGCATCCCGGAGAGCGAGCAGCGCCGGATCTTCGAGCGCTTCTACCGCGTCGACCCGGCTCGTGCGCGAGCCACCGGCGGCACCGGACTGGGCTTGGCGATCGTGAAGCACATCGCTGCCGTTCACGGCGGCGAGATCGGCGTCTGGAGCGTCGAGGGAGCCGGTTCGACGTTCACGCTCCGACTCCCGGCGCTCGCCGCATCAGACCCGATCGCCCTGCGCAAGTCACGTCGCCAGCAGAAGGAGACCACGTCATGACCCGTGTGCTCGTGGTCGAGGACGAGGAGTCGTTCAGCGACGCGCTCTCGTACATGCTCCGGCGCGAGGGCTTCGAGGTCGGCATCGCCACCACGGGGCCGGCGGCACTGGAGGAGTTCGAGCGCCTCGGCGCGGACATCATCCTGCTCGATCTCATGCTGCCGGGCTTGTCCGGCACCGAGGTGTTCCGCCAGGTGCGGGCTCAGAGCAACGTGCCGGTGATCATGCTGACCGCCAAGGACAGCGAGATCGACAAGGTGGTCGGGCTCGAGCTCGGCGCGGACGACTACGTGACCAAGCCGTTCTCCTCCCGCGAGCTTCTCGCCCGGATCCGCGCCGTGCTGCGTCGCGGCGGCGAGCTCGAGGACCTCATGACCGGTGTGCTCGAGGCGGGCCCGGTCCGGATGGACGTCGAGCGCCACGTGGTGACGGTCCGCGGCGAGTCGGTCCGGGTGCCGCTGAAGGAGTTCGAGCTGCTCGAGCTGCTGCTGCGCAACACCGGGCGGGTGCTCACCCGGGGCCAGCTCATCGACCGGGTCTGGGGCGCGGACTACGTGGGCGACACCAAGACGCTCGACGTCCATGTGAAGCGGCTCCGGGCCAAGATCGAGCCGGACCCGGCAGTGCCCCAGTTCCTGCTGACCGTACGGGGGCTCGGCTACAAGTTCGAGCCGGAGGGCCAGGCCGGCCCGGGCTGATCGGACCTGGCCTGATCGGACCCGGCCTGATCGGACCCGGCCTGATCGGGCTCCTGTCTGATCGGACCCGGCCTGGTCGGACCCGGCCTGATCGGGCTCCTGTCTGATCGGACCCGGCCTGATCGGACCCGGCCTGATCGGGCTCCTGCCTGATCGGGCTCCTGCTCGGCTAGCCCGGGTCGCCGCCGTACGAGCTGGCCTCGCTGACGACCGCGAGCGAGAGATCGACCGAGCCCGCGTTCTCGAACTGCATCGTGACCGGGAGGTACCCGCCAGGGGCGACGTCGAGGTCGACCTCGATCGTCGACTCGCCCTCGCCGGGGATCACGGTGGCCATGCGTGGCGGCAGCGCGATCGTGCCCGGGCTCAGCACCGCCGTCGCAGGTTCGAGGTCGGCGGTGATCTCGACATCGGTGAGCGAGTCCTCGGTCGAACCGGTGTTCACCACGGTCAACGAGACGGTCAGCGTCCCGTCCTCGCCGGCGACGATCACCGCATTGCGGACAGCGAGCTCGCCGACGTCCTCGCGGACCGCCGTCCCCGACGGGGGGTCGAGTGTGCCGGCCTCGACGCCGTTGGAGCAGGCGGTGACGCTCCCGGCGCTGACGAGCGCAGCCGCGGCGACGACCAGCCGCGCGCGGATCCCGACTCGGCGTTGGGCCACGATCTCCTCCTGCAGAACTCCGGGTCGGGCTTCTTCCCGTTGCTGGCGGCCGCGCCCTGGCGACGGACGGGCGGCCCCGCGCCCAGCGTAGCGACGCGCTCGGCGGTGACCGTGCGCAGCACGTCCGCGACTCGTTTGTCAAGACCGCGACCGGGGCGCCTTCGACCCGGACAGGGCCTCTGACCTGCACAAACGCCGACGGACCTGTCGGAGCGCCGTGTTACCCTTGCGGGGGAAAGGGGCTTACACAACATGGCTTTCAACGTCGGTGAAACGGTGGTCTATCCCCACCACGGAGCTGCACTGATCCAGGCGATCGAGACCCGCGAGATCAAGGGTGTTGCGCGCGAGTACCTCGTCCTCAAGGTGGCTCAGGGTGACCTGACCGTCCGAGTCCCGTCGGAGAACGTCGACCTCGTCGGGGTTCGTGACGTGGTCGGCCAGGAGGGTCTGGACCGGGTGTTCGAGGTGCTTCGTGCCCCGCACGTCGAGGAACCCACGAACTGGTCGCGCCGCTACAAGGCCAACCTCGAGAAGCTGGCCTCGGGTGACGTGATCAAGGTCGCCGAGGTCGTCCGCGACCTCTGGCGCCGGGAGCGCGACCGTGGCCTGTCGGCGGGCGAGAAGCGCATGCTGGCCAAGGCGCGGCAGATCCTCGTCAGTGAGCTCGCCCTCGCCGAGCACACGAACGAGGACAAGGCCGAGACCCTCCTCGACGAGGTCTTGGCCTCCTAGGACGGCCGCGGCGCCGTGCGTACCGCAGCGATCGTCCCGGCCGCCGGTCAGGGGCAGCGGCTGGGGCCGGGAGTTCCCAAGGCGCTCCGCCTGCTGGGCGGCGCTCCGCTGCTCGTGCACGCGGTGCGTGCCCTCGTGCAGTCCCGGTTGGTCGACCTGGTCGTGGTGGCCGCGCCACCTGGCGACGTCTCCACGGTTCGCGGGCTGCTCGACGACCACGACCTGCCCAAGGATGTCGTGGTCGTGGCCGGCGGTGAGACTCGCCAGGCATCCGTCCGGCTGGCGCTCGTATCGCTGCCCGAGGACGTCGACGTGGTGCTCGTGCACGACGCCGCGCGCCCACTGGTCCCTCCCGAGCTGGTCGACGCGGTCGCGCACGCCGTACGGGCTGGGGCGCAGGCTGTCGTCCCGACCCTCCCACTCGCCGACACCGTCAAACAGGTCGACGAGCGCGGCGACGTCCTGGCGACCCTCGACCGAGCGTCGCTGCGTGCCGTCCAGACCCCGCAGGGCTTTCGCCGGAGCGCGCTCGAACGGTCCCACGTCGCCGCTGACGGAGCAGACGCCAGCGACGACGCCGGTCTGGCCGAGCGCGCCGGCATCGTCGTGACCACCATTCGCGGTTCGGCCGAGGCGCTGAAGGTCACGCACCCGATCGACCTGGTGCTCGCCGAGGCGATCCTCTCCCGTCGCCGGGGTGACCGTGCCCGATGAGCCCGCCGCCCCCCGGGTCGGGATCGGGGTCGACGTCCATGCGTACGGGACCGCCTCGCCGCTGTGGCTGGCCGGACTCGAGTGGCCCGACGAGCCGGCGCTCACCGGGCACTCCGACGGCGACGTCGCCGCCCACGCCGCGTGCGACGCCCTGCTCAGCGCCGCGGGGCTCGGAGACCTTGGCACCCAGTTCGGGACCGACCGGCCGGAGTGGGCCGGCGCCGGCGGCGCCGCGTTGCTGGTCGAGACAGCACGGGTGCTCCACGAGGCGGGGTTCCGGATCGGAAACATCGCGGTGCAGGTGGTCGGCAACCGACCACGGATCGCGGACCGCCGGGCCGAGGCGGAACGGGTGTTGTCTGCGGCCTGCGGAGCGCCGGTGACGCTGAGCGGCACCACGACCGACGGGCTCGGCCTCACCGGTCGCGGCGAGGGTCTCGCCGCGATCGCCACTGCCTTGATCATCCGGGCGGCCTGACCGGCTCGTTAGGCTGACCCGGTGATCCGGCTGTACGACTCGGCGACCCGAGCGGTGCGCGCGCTGGAGACCGTGCGTCCGGGCGAGGTCGGGATCTACCACTGCGGGCTCACGGTGCAGGGTCCGCCGCACCTCGGCCACATCCGCAAGGAGGTCGTGTTCGACGTCCTGCGGCGCTGGCTCGAGCACCGGGACTACCGCGTCACGGTCGTCGGCAACGTCACCGACATCGACGACAAGATCCTGTCGAAGGCTCAGGAGAAGGGCGTCGCGTGGTTCGCGCTCGCGTACGAGAACGAGCGCGCGCTCCATGCCGCCTACGAGGCGCTCGGCTGCCGGCCGCCGACCTACGAGCCGCGCGCGACGGGCGTCGTGCCGGAGATGGTCGAGATGATGGAACGGCTGGTCGAGAGCGGGCACGCGTACCCGGCGGCGGACGGTTCCGGAGACGTCTACTTCGACGTGCGTTCGTGGCCGGCGTACGGGGAGCTCTCCCGGCAGCGCATCGACGACATGGAGCCGGCTCAGGACGCCGACCCGCGCGGCAAGCGGGACCCCCGCGACTTCGCGCTCTGGAAGGGCGCCAAGGACGGGGAGCCGGAGAGCGCGTCCTGGCCGACGCCCTGGGGTCGCGGACGGCCCGGCTGGCACCTGGAGTGCTCGGCGATGGTCGGCAAGTACCTCGGTGACGAGTTCGACATCCACGGTGGCGGCCTGGACCTGCGGTTCCCGCACCACGAGAACGAGCTGGCGCAGTCGCGTGCCGCCGGGCGCCCGTTCGCCCG
>JACCYY010000046.1 GCA_013696235.1 Sporichthyaceae bacterium
AGGGGATGGATCCCCGGGACTGGGCGTTGTGGTGGACCTTGATCGAGGAGCTCGGCCGTCTCGAGGCACGCGAGGCGCACGCGATCTAGCCCCTGCCATGCCGGCTCGGTGAGCATCCCAGGAACACACGCTAGATGAAGAAGACACTTACCTGGGGTCTGCACCTATCTGTAGTTTTCACGCCAGACGCCGCTCGGGGCTATCGAGCGCGGCGGGATGCCTTGATCCAACTTCACCCAGGGGGAAGACGTGACGGCGGTATCCGGCCGGCGATCCATCGGGTTGTTGCTCGCGGTGGCGCTGAGCGCTGCGGCATGTTCTGGCACTGCGGAGCCATCCCCCGATGCCACGTCCCGGCCGACCACCAGCGCAGCTCAGGTCGAGCCGGTCCAGGGAGGCACGTTCGTGGTCGGGCTCAACGCTCCGCTCCCGGCGCAAGGAATTCTGAACCCGGCCGTGAGCACGCAAGGCGGCATGCAGCAGGCTGCCGGCCTGCTCTTCAACGGCCTGGTCGAGATCGACGAGAACGCCGAACCGGTCCCCGAGCTTGCGACGGAGTGGGAGATCCTCGACGACGGCGCAACGTACGTCTTCACGCTCCGCGACGACGTGGTCTTCCATGACGGCACGCCGCTCACCGCCGAAGACGTGAAGTGGACCTACGAGGCAGCGCTGCTGCGCAACCACGCGCGCACCCAGGCATCGATCGGCCCCGCTCTGGCCGAGCCGTGCGCCCCCGCGCCCGAGCCGCCGAGCTGCCCGTCGATCGAGGCGGTCGAGGCCTCCGGCTCGACTCCGGCCACGATCACGTTCCGGTTCGCCGATGCCTATGGCCCGTTGCTCCAGCAGCTCACCCACACCGAGGGCGCCATCCTGCCCAAACATGTCTGGGACGGTCAGCCCCCGCCCACCGCGGCGCTGCCGTGGCCCGAGGGCCAGGACCCGGTCGGCACCGGGCCGTTCCGGTTCGTCTCCCACGACGCCTCCGAGATCGTGTACGAGCGCAACCCTGACTACTTCGGCACGCCCCAGCCGTACCTCGATCGGGTCGTGCAACGGGCGGTCGAGCCGGCCGCCCAAGCCCAGGCGCTCGCCGGTGGTGAGATCGACTGGCTGTGGGGTGTCAGCGGCCAGGACCTTCCCGCGTTGGAGGCGAACCCTGACATCGAGATCGACATCGGGTCGCAGAGCGCAGGCGGCTCGACCAACTGCGTGCTGAAGGTGGTGTTCAACCTGTTCGAGCGCGGCGCGGATCCAGCGACGGTGCGGGAGGGCTCTGCTGCACCGCACCCGATCCTCGGCGACCTTGCCGTACGGCAGGCGATCGCCCACGCGCTGGACACCGACGTCTACGTCGACCAGGTGTTGCAGGGCAACGGCACCTTGGCGAGCTCGCCGATCTCGAGCCAGATCGAGTTCGCGCACAAGGACGACCCGATCCCGGCGTTCGATCCTGACGAAGCGGCGCGCCTGCTCGACGAGGCCGGCTGGGTCAGTCCGGGCGAGGGCGAGGTCCGCACTCGTGACGGTCAGCCGCTCGTGCTCGAGATGGTCCACTTCGCCGGGAACGAGAGCAACCTGGCCACCAAGATGAGCCAGGACCTGGCGCTGGTGGGCGTCGAGCTTCGACTCCAGCAGGTGGACGGCAGCGGCAAGACAGCGCTCTATGGTGACCGGGACTTCGACACGATGGTGGTGTCGCACTGCCAGGGCACGGACCCCGAGATTGGCGTGCGCCGCTTCTACCACACCACGGCGATCACCGGGGCACCGTTCACCAACGGTGCTGGCTACAGCAACCCTGAGGTGGACGCCCTGTTCGACGAAGCTGCGGCCGAAGTCGATCAAGAGGTCCGAAGTGACCTGTACGGCCAGATCCAGGACCTCGTCGTAGCCGACCTGCCGTACCTGTGGATCCTCGAGACGGTAACGGTGCGTGCCCACACGGTCGACTGCCAGGGATTGCGGCCGTACACCGGGCACTTCCTCGAGGCCGCCTTCTGCGATCGGTAACCCCCGGGCGGGAGACTCGCCCCGGTGTGCTGCCGGTCTCCTCCGCCGTGCGATTCGTGCTTCGCCGGCTGGTGCGGGCGGTGCCGGCGGTCGGAACGATCCTGGTGCTGACGTTCGTCCTGATCCAGCTCGCACCGGGTGACGCCGTCGACGCGCTCGCGGGGGACGGCGGTGACCAGGCCACGAACGACTACCTGCGCTCATACCTCCAGCTCGACCGCCCGATCTGGGAGCAGTTCGCCTCGTACGTGGGCAACCTTCTCCGCGGCGACCTGGGCGTCTCGTTCGTGCAGGGCGGGACCCCGGTCGCGGAGCTGATCGGCGAACGGGTGACAGCGACCCTGCTGCTCGTCGTCACCGCGCTCGTGCTGTCCAGCTTGGCCGGTGTCCTGCTTGGCGCGCTGGCCGCCCGGTGGCCGTACGGCCGCTTCGACGCCGCGCTGAGCACGGTGTCGCTCGTGGCGTACGCCATCCCTGGCTTCTGGTTGGCGCAGCTCCTCGTCCTGGTGTTCGCCATCCGGACCGGGTGGCTCCCGGTGCAAGGGATGACCGACGCACGAGCTGAGTACACGGGCCTGGCGGCCGCGGCCGACGTCGCCCGCCACCTCGTGCTGCCGGCGGCCGTGCTCTCGATCTCCGAGCTGGCACTCGTGAGCCGGGTGACCCGGTCGGGACTCTTGACCGAGTTGAGCCGTGACTACGTGCGCACGGCCCGGGCCAAAGGAGCGACCGAACGGCGCTCCATCCTGGGCCACGCTCTTCCCAACGCCATGCTGCCGGTGGTCACGATCATCGGGACCCGGCTCGGCCTCCTGCTCACGTACGCGGTCGTCACGGAAACGGTCTTCGGCTGGCCAGGCCTGGGCGCGTTGCTGCTGAGCGCGTCGCAGTCGCGTGACCGGCCGGTCCTGCTCGGGCTCGTGCTGCTGGTGTCCGTTTCCGTGGTGCTGGCCAACCTGGTCACCGACCTTGTCTACGGCTGGATCGATCCCCGTGCCCGCCAGCACTGAGCGCGCCTCGGCGGCGGCACGCCATCCCCGCCGCCCCCGGGCCCGGGCCAGCTTGCGGCGGACGTTGCGCAGCCCGTCCGCTCTGATCGGTGGCGGCCTGATGGTGGTTGTCGTCGTGGTGAGCGTGCTGGTCGACGTGATCGCACCAGGCGATCCGTTCGCGTCGTCCGGGCCGTCACTGCGTCCACCGACGGCAGATCACCTGATGGGCACCGACAACTTCGGCCGTGACATCGCCCGAGCGGTGGCTCACGGTGTGCGCACGTCGATGACGATCGTGTGCTGGGTCGTCGTCATGTCGCTGGTGATCGGACTCGCGGTCGGCATGATCTCCGGCTATCGAGGCGGCTGGGTCGATGACCTGCTGTCTCGGACCACGGAGGTGTTCCAGGCCATCCCGTTGTTCTTCCTCGCTTTGCTGGTGGTGGGATTCTTCGGCGCGGGGATCGACCATCTGATCCTGCTGCTCGGCTTCACCTCGTGGGAGCTGCTGGCCCGGGTCGTCCGAGCCCAGACACTCAGTCTGCGCCAACTCGAATTCATGGAGGCCGCCCGCTCCAGCGGGGCGTCAAGTGCCCGCATCATCGTGCGGCATGTCCTGCCCAACGTCCTGCCGGCGGCGGTCGTCGTGATGGCCCTGGTGGGCTCACGGGTGATCTTGATCGAGGCCGCGCTGAGTTTCATCGGTCTCGGCGACCCGAACCAGGTCAGCCTTGGCTATCTGATCTACAGCGCGCAGCCATTCCTCCGGGTGGCGTGGTGGATGTCGGTGTTTCCCGGCCTGGCAATCGTGGTCGCGGTGCTGGCGATCAACCTCACCGGTGAACTGATCGCAGATGTGCTCGGCCCGCGGCGGACGATCTCCGGTGCCCGTACCCGGATCGGCGGTGGCGCGAAGGGTCTTGTTCAGGCCGAACCACAGTTGGCGCCCGGGACGTTGGCGTCGCCGGACCCGGAGCGTCCGCGATGACGGGACCGATGCTCGTTGTGCGTGACCTGCGTACCTCGTTCCGGACCTCGGGCGGGGTGGTGAAGGCGGTCGACGGGGTGTCGTTCGGGATCGACCGCGGCGAGGTGGTCGGCGTGGTCGGCGAGTCCGGCTCGGGCAAGTCGGTGATGGCGATGAGCCTGATCGGCCTGGTCCCCGAACCAGGTCGCATCGACTCCGGTCGAGTGCTGTGGAAGGGTCGCGACCTGGTCCGAGTGCCCCAGCGCGAGGTGCGGAGTCTCCGAGGCCGCGAGATCGCCGTCGTCTTCCAGGACCCCATGAGCTCGCTCAACCCGGTGCAGACCGTCGGGCGCCAGATCGCCGAAGCGGTCCTGCTCCACCGCCGCGTGCCCAGGCAGGCAGCGATGGACCGGGCCGCCGACGCCATGGCGGCAGTGGGCATCCCGTCGCCCCGGCGGCACCTGGCCAGCTATCCGCATGAGTTCTCCGGGGGTATGCGACAGCGGGTGATGATCGCCATGGCACTGGTGAACGAACCCGACCTGATCATCGCCGACGAGCCCACCACTGCGCTCGACGTGACGATCCAGGCGCAGGTCATGTCGGTGCTCGACGAGATCAGGCAACGGACCGGTACGGCGATCCTGCTGATTACGCATGATCTCGGTCTGGTCGCGGCGATGGCCGACCGGCTACTCGTGATGTACGCCGGACGGGTGGTCGAGGAGGGAGCCACCTCTGAGGTGTTCGGGCGGGCGCGGCATCCGTACACGCTCGGACTACTTGCGTCATTGCCGCGTGCCGACCGTCCGGCGGGTGAGCGGCTGCGGCCAATCGCCGGCAACCCTCCGTCGCTCGTTGCGGTCCCGCCGGGGTGTGCGTTTCATCCACGCTGTCCGTACGCCCGAACCCCAGCCCCGTGTGCAACCGACGAGCCGGTGCTCGACGGTTGGCCCGGGGGCGATTCCCGTGTGCGCCACGGCGCGGCCTGCCACTTTGCCGACGAGATCGCGACCGGGGCCGGCCTGGCTCCGGCGCA
>JACCYY010000055.1 GCA_013696235.1 Sporichthyaceae bacterium
CGCCCGGGCTCGGTGAGACGAGCCAGCCTCCGTCGGCGCCGAGCAGGAACGGCAGGCCGCCCCGGTCGGTGGCCAGGACCGGACGCCCGTACGCCAGCGCGTCGACCACGATCGTCGGGCAGACCTCCTGCCAGCGGGACGGCACGACGACGGCCGCCGTCGCTTGGAGCAGGGCCGGGATGGCGCTCGGCTCGACGCTGCCGAGATAGTCCACGTCCGGCCGGGATGCCGCGAGGGCGACCGCCACCGGCCGCTCCGGGCCGTCGCCGACGATCGTCAACCGGCCGGCCGCGTGCGGCGGCAGGCGGGCCCACGCCTCCGCGAGCAGGGTGAGCCCCTTCTCGGCGCTGAACCTGGCCGCGAACAGCAGGCCGGAACCGAGCGGCGTGGGCTCGCCGGGGTCGGCCGTCGTGTTCGGGATCACCTCGACCCGCTCGGCCGGGAACCCGTAGTCGATGCAGTGCTCCCGCAGGTGCGGGGCGAGTGCGATCACCGCGTCGGGACGGCGCAGCTGACGGCGGTACGCCGCGATCGCGGTCGCCATGACGAGGCTCTCGGCGGTCGACCCCCGGTAGCAGGCGTGCTGGACGCCGGGTCGGCCGAACGCGTGGCCCCGGCAGTCGAAGCACTCGTGCCCGTCCCGGAAGTAGGTGCCGGCGATGCACACGTGCCGGAAGTTGTGGACGGTCTGCACGACCTTCGCGCCGTGGTGGTGGGCCAGGTCCACCACCCGGGCCGAGATCAGCGGGAACAGGTTGTGCAGGTGCACGACGTCGGGCCGCTCCCGCTTGAGCACCCGGCGAAGATCGCCGATCGCGTCGCTGGCGCCGACGGCGCTGGCCGCGGCACGCAGACGCCCGCCCCGGCCGGCTCGGGTGAGCTCGTCGCTCGAGCGCAGGTAGGGGATCACGTCGACGCCCACGGCGCGGAGGCCGTCGATCTGGCGCCGGACCACGAGGTTCTCGCCGGACGGCAGTGCCGCGCGGTACTCGTTGTGCACCACGAGCACCTTCACGGGTCCACCCTCGCACGCCGGCCGATACGTTTGATCGACCCGGCCACTCGAGAGGACGTTCCATGACCTGGTTGGTGACCGGCGGGGCCGGCTACATCGGCGCTCACGTCGTCCGCGCGTTCCACGCCGAGGGCATCCCGGTCGCCGTCATCGACGACCTGTCCAGCGGGCACGCGAGCTTCGTGCCCGACGGCGTGCCGTTCGTCCGCGGCTCGCTGCTCGACGCGGACGCCCGGCGTACGGCGCTCGGAGGCGGGCAGATCGCCGGCCCGGTCGCGGGCGTGGTGCACCTGGCCGGGTTCAAGTACGCCGGCAAGTCCGTCGAGCTGCCGCTGCACACGTACGAGCAGAACGTCGAGGGCACCCGCCTGCTGCTCGAGTCGATGAGCGAGCACGGCGTCGGGGCGCTGGTGTTCAGCTCGAGCGCAGGCGTCTACGGCACCCCGGACGTCGAGCAGGTCACCGAGACCACCCCGCCGGCGCCGGAATCACCGTACGGGGAGAGCAAGCTCGTCGGTGAGTGGATGATCCGGGACGTCGCGCGGGTCACCGGGCTGCGGCACACCTCGCTGCGCTACTTCAACGTCGTCGGGTCCGGGCACGACGAGGTGGTCGACACGAGCCCGCACAACCTGTTCCCGCTCGTGCTCAAGGCGCTCACCGACGGCGCGACGCCGAGCATCAACGGCGACGACTACCCGACGCCCGACGGCACGTGCGTCCGTGACTACCTCCACGTCGCCGACCTGGCCCGCGCCCACGTCACCGCGGCACGGGCGCTCGAGAGCGGGCGGGAGCTCGCGCCGGTCTACAACCTCGGCAGCGGCGACGGCGTCTCGGTCCGTCAGATCATGACCGCGGTCGCCCGGGTCACCGGGCACGCGTTCGACCCGACGGTCCGGGCCCGACGGCCCGGCGACCCGGCCCGGATCGTCGCGTCGGGAGCGCTGGCGGCCCGTGACCTCGGCTGGGAGATGCGCCACACCCTCGACGACATGGTGGCCAGCGCCTGGCGCTCCTGGTCGAGCGCCACGGCGACCGCCTGACACCTCCGGTCGGACAATGGCGAGATGCCCGTCGAGCCGCCGCCCAGCCCGTGGCGAATCCCGACGCCGCGGCGCACCAGCGCGGAAGGCCTGGTCGGGGTCGGCGCGGACCTCGCGCCGGGAACGATGCTCGCGGCCTACCGAGCCGGCGTGTTCCCGATGCCGGTGCAGAACGTCATCGGCTGGTTCTCCCCCAGCCCGCGCGCGGTGCTCCCCGTCGACGGCGTGCACGTCAGCCGGTCACTTGCCCGTTCGCGCCGCCGGTTCCAGGTTCGCACGGACACCGCGTTCGGCGAGGTGGTCTCGGCCTGCGGCGAGCCGACGCGGCCTGGCGGCTGGATCACCGCGGGGATGGTCGCGGCGTACGGAGAGCTGCACGAGCTCGGCTGGGCGCACAGCGTCGAGGTGTGGTCGCAGGACGACCATCTGGCCGGCGGACTGTTCGGGATCGCGGTCGGCGGTCTGTTCGCCGCCGAGTCGAAGTTCCACCGGGACACGGACGCCTCGAAGGTGGCGGTCGTCGCACTGGCCGAGCTGCTGGCCGCTGCCGGCAACGGCAGTGATCGGCTGATCGACGTCCAGTGGTCGAGTCCTCACCTCGCGTCGCTCGGCGTGGTCGAGATCAGCCGGACCGTCTACCTGCGGCGCCTCGCGACCGCGCTCGACCTGCCCTCGCCGTTCGATCGCACGCGTCGCGGTCCAGCACAATAGGCCGGTGCCCGAGCTGCCTGAGGTGGAATCGCTGGTCGCGTTCCTGCGGCAACACGCCGTCGGTCGTACGGTCAGCCGGGTCGACGTGGCCGCGATCAACGCGCTCTCGACCTACGACCCACCGCTGTCGGCGCTGCACGGTCAGACCGTAGAGGCCGCCGACCGGTACGGGAAGTTCCTCGACCTGTCGATCGGTCCGGAGCCGCTGCACCTCGTGATCCACCTGGCTCGGGCCGGCTGGCTGCACTGGCGCGACCCACTGTCGGCGGTCCCGCCGAAGATGGGACGAGGGCCGATCGCGCTCCGCGTCCACCTCACCGGCACGCCGAGCCACGGCCTCGCTCAGGAGACGGCCGACGACAAGACCGATCCGGACCGGCCGGTCGGCTTCGACCTCACCGAGGCCGGCACGCAGAAGAAGCTGTCGGTGGCCCTCGTCCGCAGCCCGGACCAGGTGCCCGGGGTGGCCCGCCTCGGGATCGACCCGCTCGACAAGGAGTTCACGCCGGAACGGCTCGGTGCGATCCTCGCCGACGCCGGAGGCCGCCAGCTCAAGGGCGTTCTGCGTGACCAGGCCACGATCGCCGGGATCGGCAATG
>JACCYY010000124.1 GCA_013696235.1 Sporichthyaceae bacterium
GCGCAGCACGTCGGGTCGCGAGCCAGATCAATCCAGCGGTGAGCCGCGGTAAACCCGTCCTCCTGATGGCGCCTCCTGGCCTTGAGTACCTCGCCGGGTTCTACGGCTGCCTGTACGCCGGCGCCATCGCCGTGCCCGCCTACCCGCCGTCACCCTTTCACGGTCGCGACAACATGGACCGGCTCCAGGCGGTGGCGGAGAACGCAGGGGTCAGCTGTGGATTGACGACCGAGGCGGTGCGGCCGGCCCTCGATGGCTTCCGCGTCGCGGACGAGCCTCTGACGTGGCTCTCGCTCGATGGTTCTGTCACCACGGCCGCAGACGTCCACGAGGAGGACGTCGAGATCCCGCTTCGGCAATGCCTCCCGGACGACATCGCCTTCCTCCAGTACACCTCCGGGTCGACCGGCGACCCCAATGGCGTCAAGATCAGCCAGGGCAACCTGGTTGAGAACATCGCGATGCTCGGAGACTGCTACCTCCCCGAGCGGGGCCAGGTCATGGTCAGCTGGTTGCCTCCGTACCACGACATGGGACTCATCGGGTCGCTGCTGTCGGCGCCGGTGCACGGTCTGCATGCGGTCTTCATGCCGCCGACCGTGTTCCTTCGCCGCCCGGCCCGCTGGCTGCAGGCGATGTCGCGGTACGCCGCCACCCACAGCACCGCACCCAACTTCGCGTACGACGCCTGTGTCGAGAAGGTCCAGGACGCCGACCTGGACCACTTGGACCTCTCGAGCTGGAGCGTTGCGATCAACGGGGCGGAGCCAGTCCGGGCCGCCACCCTCGAACGCTTCATCGAACGCTTCGGACCATGTGGGTTCCGCGCTGAGTCGTTCTACCCGTCGTACGGGATGGCGGAGACCACGCTCGTAGCGTCGGCCGGCGCGCTGGGCCGAGGCGCCTCGTTGGTCGACGTCGATGCCGAGGCATTGCTCGGCGGGACGCTCCGGGTCGCGGCCGGGACGGACGCTCGCCGTCGCATCGTCACGTGTGGCAGGGCGCCGGCGGGGTCGATCCTGCGCATCGTCGACCCATCGACCGGCGCAGCCATGGCCGAGGGCGAGGTCGGCGAGATCGTCGTCGCGGGTCCGCACGTCGCCTCCGGATACTGGCGCCGACCGGAGATGACGGCGGAACGCTTCTCCGGCGACTCGGTGCGCACCGGGGATCTGGGCGGCTTTCTCGACGGCGAACTGGTCGTCACCGGCCGCATCAAGGATGTGCTGATCATTCGCGGACGCAACCACTACCCGCACGACGTGGAGGCGACTGTCGAGCAGTGCAGCCCTGCGTTCCGCCGTGGGTGTGGCGCGGCGTTCACCGTAGAACGCGACGACGAGGAGGTGCTGGTCGTCGTGCAGGAGCTGAACCCGGCTCAGATCGAGGACCCGTCGGTCGTCATCGAGCAGATCCGCCGCGCCGTCACGTCGGCGCATGGGGTTGCGCCACACGGCGTGCTGCTGGTCCTGCCCGGTTCGGTGCCGAAGACTTCCAGTGGCAAGGTGCGCCGGAGCGACACCAGGCGTCTCTACAACCTCGGCGAGCTCACCGTGGTGTCGAGCTGGTCGGCGCCCCGCAGCGCGGTGGTCGACTCGCTCTAGACCAGGACGTCGCGGGCGAGGGTGATCACCTTGTCCATCTGCTCCGGTGTCATGGCAGAGCCGCTCGGCAGGCAGAGGGCCCGATCGAAGATCTGCTCACTGATTGCGCCCCCACGTATCGGAGCCCCGGCGAACAGCGGCTGCAGGTGCAGCGGCTTCCACCCCGGTCGTGCCTCGACGTTCGCCGCCTCCAGCCGCAACCGCAGGTCCTCCGGAGTGCATCGCGCATGGTTGGGATCGAGCTGCACGACCGTGAGCCAGTGCGAAGGCTCACCGTAGCCAGCGATCGGCATGAAGCTCAGCCCCGGCACGTCATCGAGCCGCGCTCGGTACTCGGCGTTGATCGATCGACGGCTCGCTACCCGGTCCGCGAGGACCTCGAGCTGCCCCCGGCCGAGCGCGGCCAGGAGGTTGCTGAGTCGATAGTTGTAGCCGAGTTCCACGTGCTCGTAATGGGCAGCCGGCATGCGGGCCTGAGCGGCCAGCTGACGCGCTCGGCTGATCTGATTCTCGTCGTCGCCGACAAGCATGCCGCCACCGCTGGTGGTGATGATCTTGTTTCCGTTGAAGGAGAAAGCAGCGAGCACGCCCGCGGACCCCGCCGGTCGGCCTCGGTAGGTCGCTCCCAGGGACTCCGCGGCGTCAATCACGAGCGGTACGTCGTACTCGGCGCAGATCGCTGTGAGTCGGTCGTAGTCCGCGCACTGGCCGTACAGGTCGACGGCCAGCACCGCTCCCGGCAGCCGTCCCTCGGCGGCTCGGGCGGCGAGCTCGCTGGTGACGAGCTCCGGATCGATCGTCCAGGTGCTGGGGTCCACATCGACGAACACGGGGCGCGCACCGAGATAGACAGCGACGTTGGCGGTAGCGACGAACGTCAGGCTCGGCATCAGGACGTCGTCACCCGCGCCGACACCGACGAGGCGCAGGGCCAGGTGCAACGCCGCGGTGCCGCTATTGGTGGCGGCTGCGTGCTGCCGTCCCGAGCAGGACGCCATGTCCTGCTCGAACCCATCCACCTCGGGGCCGAGCGGTGCGACCCAGTTCGAGTCGAGTGCCGCGATCAGCCGCCTCCGATCGGCGGGACCGACGTGTGGTGGGGAAAGGTAGATCCGAGCAGTGTCTGGCTCGTTCATAGCGCAATGCCGTCGATCCATCGCATGTACTCGCGTTGTCCTCTCCGGAGAGCGAATCGCCGTCGTTGTGTCAACGGACTCAGGGACGCCGCAGCCACCGCAGCACCGATCCGCTCGGACATCGTTGTCCGGTAGTCGAGCGCGCGCATAGGTCGCCCGCAGACCGAACTGATGACCCGGCTGCGCCTGGTTCCGAGCTCGCCGCGCCACGTGCTCACGCGGTCGGTGTGGATGTCACCCAGCGCGTCTGCCTTCCAGGTCTCCCAGGGATGGGCGATCACCGGACCGGCCACCCCCTCGAGCGGCATGGTGCCACGAACCCCGAGGTGCCGGGATATCGCCTGCCGGGCCCTGGCCGGGTCCGCCACCACATCCTCGTACCGGAGCACGAGGCACTGTGCCCCAAGCGCTTCGGCCATGGCGAGGACGATCTGTTGCTCGGCCCGCCAACGCTCGGCGATCGCGACGTACGAGTCGGCTCCCCAGCGCGGGTGGACCACTCTGGTGAGCCATGGAGCGGCCAGCGTCGACGCCACCACGGCATGCGGACCGCGCACGGTCGCCACGATCCTCAGGCCGGGCAGCGCCCGCAGGATGGGGCGCCACCAAAGGAGGTGGTTGGGCGTCTTCTCGCCGCAGATGGTGCCGGTCGGGACCAGGTGCCGCACGATCGCGTCGAAGAGATCCATGATCGAGTCACAGCGACCGCCCAGCGAGGCCACGATGCTTGCCGGTTCGACGTCCACGCCCCGGACCTGAACCATCTGGCGCCACTCGTCGATCTCCTCCGCCAACCGGGCTGCACCGAATGGCGGAGCACCACGCAGGAGGAGCCGTCGGAGGAAGATGTCGAAGAAGTGAGTTTCCGGCGGCATGGCGACGCCAGGCAGCTCGCAGGCGAGTCGCTGCACCAGCGTCGTCCCCGAGCGGGCACTCCCGACGATGAGGAAGTCCGGGCCCCGCCGACCGACCTCGGGAGTCACGTCGGCGTGCCGACCGGTGCCAGGTACTGCCGCGCGACCCGGGTCACCGCGGCCTGAGCACGTGGCCAGCTGTGGTGCGCCCAGAAGAGCCGCTCCGCCTCGTCGACGAGTCGCGCTCGGAGTGGTTGGTCGCGGAGCAGCCGGGCGCATGCGGCCGCGAAATCGGTTGGGGTGTCGGCGAGCAGCAGGTGCCGCTCGTGCTCGGCCCGAAGCCCCTCGGCGCCGAGCGTGGTGGCGACGACCGGGATGCGGTGCGCGAACGCTTCGAGGATCTTGATGCGGGTGCCGCTGCCGAACCGGATGGGTACAGCGACGACGTCCGCACGGCGCAGCTCGGGTTCGATCTCTGGGACCCGTCCGACCACTGTCACCGTCGGCGGGTCGTGCAACCGGTCGACGGCAGGCACGGACTCACCCACCAGACGAAGCCTCACCGCGGGCACGACCCGACAGAGGTGCGGCAGGACCTCGTTGACGAGCCACTGCGCGCCGTCGACGTTCGGGGCGTACAGGTGGAAACCGGCGAAGAGAACCGTCGGCTCCTCGCCCACGACGGCGCGGCCGGCCGGCGTGTCCGGAGCGAGGTACGCATTGGGTACGACCGACGCGTTGGGCACGCCCAACCGGCGCGCGTCGATCTCGCTGCACACCGTGACGGTCTCGACCGCCTTGGCGATCGACTGCTGGACGTAGCGCCACCGGCGCGCGTCGAGAGACGCCTGCAGGTAAGCGGCCTGGGTGCGAATCGCGTGCCGGTGGGGCGAGTCTTCGCGCCAGACGTCGCGTCGCGCCAGGATCTTCTGGTCCTCGAGGTCGTCGAGATCCACGACGGTCGGTCCGAGCCTCGGTCGGCCGAGTGATTCGTAGGTGTGCGCCCGGCTGAACCACACGAGGTCGTAGGAGGGTTGCGCCCATGCAACGAACCGACGGTAGGGCTCGCGGTAGTCGGTCGTGGCCATCAACAACGGTTGTTGCGAGAACAGCCATCGCAGACGGCGTCGCGGGACGAACGGGAGGTCGGCGTACGTCGCCGTCGTGGCCCGCACGACCGGGGCCCCGGACGGGGGTTGGCACGCATCGGCGCGGCGGGGGTGCACGAAGCAGTAGAGATCGATGTCGCCGACCTGGTCGAGCGCGGTGAGAACTGCGCCGAGCCGGATCATGGACCCGGTCACGGCTGGCCACGGGTAGTCCTGAGCGACGACGAGCACGCGCGGGCGACCCTCGTCCCCCCGATCCTGCACCCGCCGTGTCTAGCACAACCCGGATGGGGACCCGGCAAGCACAGGGCTACCCTGACGTCTCGTCTCCGGGACCAGAGAGGGGGGCGGATGCGCGTCGTCGTGACCGGGGGCGCCGGGTTCATCGGTGCCAACCTGTGCAGTCATCTCGGTGCTGCCGCGGAGGTCGACGTCGTCGTCGCCCTGGACGACCTCTCGACCGGCTCGCGGGCCAATCTCGACGGTGGCCCAGCAGAGTTGGTCGAGGGCAGCATCCTGGATCGCGGCCTGCTCGACGACGTGGTTCGTGGCGCCGACGCCGTCGTGCACCTGGCCGCGCGTCCCTCCGTCCCCCGCTCGCTCGAGGACCCGATGGCCACCCATACGGTCAACGCGACCGGAACGCTCGAGGTGCTCGAGGCCGTGCGCCGAGCTGGCGTGCCGCAGATCATCGTCGCGTCGTCGTCGTCGGTGTACGGAGCAAGCGCGGAGCTGCCGAAGTCGGAGAGCCTCTGCGCTCGACCACTGAGCCCCTACGCCGCAAGCAAGCTCGCGACCGAGTCGTACGCGCTCGCGCACGCTCACGCATTCGGTATCGGGGTGCTCGCGCTGCGGTTCTTCAACGTCTTCGGGCCGCTGCAGGCGGCCGGGCACGCCTACGCCGCAGTCATCCCGACGTTCATCGACGCCGCCCTGAGCGGGAGACCGCTGCCGGTGTACGGCGACGGCGGGCAGACACGCGACTTCACCTACGTCGGCAGCGTGTGCTCGGTCCTGACGTCCGCCGTGCTGGCAGGCACCCGCCACGACCAGCCGGTGAACCTCGCGTTCGGCTCGCGGGTGAGCCTCCTCAGCCTCATCGCGACCCTGGAGCGACTGCTGTCGACGTCGTTGAAGCGCGAGCACCGGCCGGCGCGCCGCGGTGACATCCGGGACTCCCAGGCCGACAACGCATGCCTGCGTTCGCTCTTCCCAGGGCTGGAGCCGGTTGATCTCGCCGACGGCCTCCGCGCGACGGTCGA
>JACCYY010000133.1 GCA_013696235.1 Sporichthyaceae bacterium
AACCAGCATCTATTCGGCCTTGGCATCGGGTACGTCGACGCGCACCTCCTGGCGGCGACGATGCTGACAGCCGATGCCCGCCTGTGGACGCGCGACAAGCGACTTGCTGCTGTCGCTGACCAACGCGGACTCGCCAGCGGCGACTCCGGGTCGTGAAGGGCTACGCCGTCCTCGCGCGTACCCAGATTGCTCGATCCTCTGCCGATGACCGATACGCTGACCTTTCGCCGTCAGCCAGGCGGCGCTCCCGCGATTGATGGATTCGGATTTCAAGATGGCCAAGACAGGCAAAGTTTCCCAGATCGACAACGTCGTCTCACTGTGCAAGCGTCGCGGGCTCGTGTATCCGTGTGGCGAGATCTACGGCGGCACCCGGTCGGCATGGGACTACGGCCCGCTCGGCGTCGAGCTCAAGGAGAACATCCGGCGGCAGTGGTGGCGCTCGATGGTCCAGGTGCGCGACGACGTCGTGGGGCTGGACTCCGCGGTCATCCTGCCGACCCAGGTCTGGGCTGCGTCGGGCCACCTCACCGAGTTCGTCGATCCGCTGACCGAGTGCCAGTCGTGCCACAAGCGCTTCCGGGCCGACCACCTCGAAGAGGCGTACGAGGAGAAGCAGGGCAAGCCGCCGGTGAACGGCCTGGCCGACGTCGCCTGCCCGAACTGCGGCACGCGCGGTGCGTTTACCGAGCCGCGCATGTTCAACGGGCTGCTCTCCACCCGGCTGGGCGCGGTCGAGAGCGAGGAGGGCCTGCACTACCTGCGGCCGGAGACGGCGCAAGGGATCTTCGTCGACTTCGCCAGTGTCATGCGGTCGTCGCGGAAGAAGCCGCCGTTTGGCATCGCGCAGACCGGGAAGTCGTTCCGCAACGAGATCACTCCTGGGAACTTCATCTTCCGCACGCGAGAGTTCGAGCAGATGGAGATGGAGTTCTTCGTCGTGCCGGGCACTGACGAGGAGTGGCACGAGTACTGGCTGAAGGCCCGCTGGGACTGGTACGTCGACCTCGGCCTGTCGCCGGACAACATGCGGTTCTTCGAGCACCCGGCGGAGAAGTTGTCGCACTACTCCAAGCGGACCGTGGACATCGAGTACCGCTTCCAGTTCGGCGGCGCGGAGTTCGCCGAGCTCGAGGGCATCGCCAACCGCACCGATTTCGACCTCACCACGCATGCCAAGCACTCCGGTGTCGATCTGTCCTACGTCGACCAGGAGAAGGGCGAGCGCTGGACCCCGTACGTCATCGAGCCCGCCGCCGGCCTGACCCGGTCGGTCCTGGCGTTCATGCTCGACGCGTACGTCGAGGACGAGGCGCCGAACGCGAAGGGCGGCGTCGACAAGCGGGTCGTCATGCGCCTCGACCCGAGGCTCGCCCCGGTCAAGGTGGCCGTCCTGCCGCTCTCGCGCAACGCGGACCTCTCGCCCAAGGCGCGAGACCTCGCCGCCGAGCTGCGCCAGCGCTGGAACGTCGACTTCGACGACGCGAGCGCGATCGGCCGGCGCTACCGCCGCCAGGACGAGATCGGCACTCCGTTCTGCGTCACGGTCGACTTCGACACGCTCGAGGACCACGCGGTCACGGTGCGCGAGCGCGACTCGATGGTCCAGGAGCGGGTCGGTATGGACGCCGTCACCGCGTACCTCACCGAGCGTCTCCCGCTCTGCTGAGAGTCGCCGCGTCGGGCCCCGCCCAGCGTTGGCACGGGGTGGCCCCGTACCAATAGGTCTGGCACAGGGTCACCCCATGCCAGACCGGGTTTGGCGTGGTGCCGCCCACAGCGACCGCGGCGCTCACGCGGCCAGGCCCGGCTGGACGAGGCGCAGGTGGGTCGGCATCACCCGGTTGGCCGCTTCGCGCCGGAACTCGAGGACCTCGCGGACGAATGCGTCGGGGTCGTCGAGAATGTCCCCCGGGCCGACCGGCAGCACGGGGACGCCGGCAACCACGAGCCGGCGTTGACGGCGCTGGGTCCGGAGGTACTGAGCGGGGCTCAGGTGCCATGCCATCGAGTCAATCTCGAGCGCAGCCATGACGTCCTCCCACACGCCGTCTGGCATGGCCACGAGGTCGTCGTCGATGGTTCGGATCTCGCAGTTCCACCGAGGCTGCGGCACCCCTTGCCGGCTGAACTCTTCGCGGGCCCTTGCCTCGGCAACCGACCGGATCCCCGCGCTCATCTCTTCCATCACGCGCCGGGAGAGAGCGGTCCGCTGTCGGGCTGCCGAGTACACCTCGCGGGCGACGTCGCGAAGGCCGCAATGTCCGGCCTGGATCACGGTGGCGACGAGCTCGCGCACACCGTCCAGCGTCGAACGCTCGCGACATTCGTCGATGAGTGACCGGGCAACCGGTGCGGTGGCGGTCTGACGCAGGACCACCGATGTCGGCATCCGACGGGTTCGACGAACGACCACGAAGTCGTGGGACGAGCGCTGCGATTGGTGCGGTACGAGAACAAGGAGTTGATCGCCGCGACCAGTGCGGCCGACGCCGTGAGCCCGCAGGGCTGCCGCGCCGCTGAGAACTGCTCCCTCGCCGGCGTACCGAAGCGCCGCGAGCACGCGTTCGCGCTGCGTCGGCGTGCCGCGGTGGGTGATCACGACACCAGGCAGGATGCGCTGCCAAGGACCCTTGGGGCGGATCCGATAGGTGATCGTCGAGGGAGGCACACCGAGCTGACGGAGCTCAGCGTGCGTCACGACGCCCTCGCGCTGGCGCAGGAGCGAGTCGAGGGCGTCGAGGTCGGTGAACGCTCGTCGTGGCATGTTCGGAGCGTGGTCCGTCCCGGCCGTTGATGAAAGTCCGTTCGACGTGCTGTGGACAGAGCTCCGGGCGGAGTCGCGCCAAACATCCACTGGCACGGGGTGACCCAGTGCCAATGGGTCCGGCACGGGGTCACCCCGTGCCAGTCGGAGGGGGTCCGGCGGGGCAGTTCGTACGATCGGGGGATGCCGCTCACGCTCGGTCCGCTGACGCTGCCCACGCCGGTGGTGCTCGCACCGATGGCCGGGATCACGAACGCGGCCTACCGCCAGCTCTGCCGCGAGCAGTCCGAGCTCGGGGGAGCCGATGGGCTGTTCGTCTGCGAGATGATCACCTCTCGCGGTCTGGCCGAGCGCGACCCGAAGACGCTGTCGATGCTCACCTTCGATCCCGGTGAGAAGGTCCGCTCCGCTCAGCTCTACGGCGTCGACCCGAAGTACGTGGGAGGGGCAGTCACGATCCTGTGCGCGGAGTACGGCATCGGCCACGTCGATCTCAACTTCGGCTGCCCGGCACCGAAGGTCACCCGCAAGGGCGGTGGGGCAGCGTTGCCGTACAAGCGCCGGCTCCTCGGCGCGATCCTCACCGCGGCCGTCGGGGCAGCGGAGCCGTACGGAGTGCCGGTGACCATGAAGACCCGCAAGGGAATCGACGACGAGCACCTGACGTTCATCGACGCCGGCCGGATCGCCGCCGACACCGGCTGCGCCGCGATCGCGCTGCACGGTCGGACCGCCGCCCAGCACTATGCGGGCGTGGCGGACTGGGATGCGATCGCCGAGCTGAAGTCGGACGTCACCGACATCCCGGTGCTCGGCAACGGCGACATCTGGGAGGCCGCCGACGCGCTCGCAATGATCGACAAAACGGGCTGCGACGGCGTGGTGGTCGGTCGTGGCTGCCTCGGCCGGCCGTGGCTGTTCCGCGACCTCGCGGCGACGTTCACCGGCGGCGAGATGCCGTCGCTCCCGTCGTTGGGCGCGGTGACGGGGACGATGCGGCGCCATGCCGAGCTGCTATCCGAGCTCATGGGCGAGGAGCGCGGGCTCCGGGACGTCCGCAAGCACATGGCGTGGTACCTCAAGGGATTCGCGGTCGGTCAGCCGGTCCGGGCGGCACTCGGGCAGGTCTCCTCGCTCGACGAGCT